>JARZZM010000018.1 GCA_030130125.1 Thermoproteota archaeon | reverse complement strand
GCCTCCACATTATCCCCGAATATATAGAGATAGAGCATATTCCCCAACAAGTGGAGCCAACCTCCATGCATGAACATCGAGGTGAAGAGCCTGTACGCGTTGGAAGCGGGGTCCTCAAGGAAGAACCTAGGGATAAACCCGTACTCGTAGATCAACAACTCGAACCTCGCGGGTCCGCCAGCTATTTCCCATAGGAAGACCAGCGCATTGAATAGGATCAATCCGTAGGTAACCCAAGGGGTTATCGGACTGGGATTCTCATCCTTGAAGGGGAACAAGGGATCATCCTCCCAAAGGGCTCAGCTGACCCTCTTCTGGGCCATATACACCCTCTTGCCGAATACTCATCATGGCCCCTTGGGAAATTGGGGGAAAAGGGGCTTAAACTTTCACCCCTTTGAGGAGGGACTCACCGATCTCCTTACCTCTATCCACCGCTTTCAAGTTCAAATCTATGAATTGCGGCTTCACCATCCTCCTTATTGCTTCTTTCAAGTTCTCCAAGGGTATGATCCCGGAGACCGTGACGAAAACTCCAAGCATGAGCATGTTGGCCACGAGCCTGTTGCCCAGCCTCTCAGCCTCATCAGTGGCGGGGATCTTGTAGATGGCCCTTACCTTACCCTCCACCGGATCGAAGTATTTGATCATCGAGGAGTCCGCTAAGATTGTGGTCTTGTCCAAGGGATACCTCTTGGAGAAGGTGTTAAGGGACATCTGATTCATCGCTACCCAATAGTCCGGGCTTATTATTTTAGGATAATCAATTTCCTCGTCAGAAATAACTACCTCAGACCTCGTGGATCCTAACCTCGCCTCAGGTCCGTATGTGTAGGTGGCAGCCGCGTAGTAGTTGCTCAGCACAGAGGCTTGGGATAAAACAGCGCCGGATAGCACAACACCCTGACCACCGAAGCCCGAGATCATTACTTCAATCCTCAAGCCACCACACCCCCTTTCTAACGATCTCATCCCTCTTCCTAACCCTTTTCAACCAAGGATTCTCATACTTCTCTTCCACCTCTAAGAGCTCCTTCTCCTCCTTCTCATCCACTATGACTTGGAGTGCGAAGTCGGGGCAGTACCATTCACAGAGCCTGCAGGCCCTGCATTGGTCTATCCTAGCGGCATAGGGCTTTTTTACTCCCCTCCAATTTCTTTCCTCGCTTATCTCTAGAACATCCCATGGGCAGGCCCAGATGCAGAGGTAACAGCCTTTGCAGAGTTTATCGCTCACTGCTATCTGCTGCACCTTCACCGGAGATGCCATCAAGCTCACCTTCCCTTGCCCTTCGCCCTCTCCTCTAGCTCCCTCAGCCTCTCAGTGTACTCCTTCCTGTCGGTCCTGTGCAGGTACTCCCCTACTATGATCTTGCCCCTCAGCTCCTCAGGGCTCTTGTTCTTCGCAACTCCCAAGGGGATGGAGTTCTCCTTGAACCACTGCATCATGTCCCTTGGATCGGGACGGTTCAGTATGTACCTGCCAGCGTAGGTGGGGCACTGGAACACTATCTCTATAGCAGCGAAACCTTTGTGCTTTACCGCCTTCTTTATACTATTTTTAGCCTGAATGAAGTGGTACGTCGTCCATCTAGCCAGATACGTGGCTCCAGCAGCCTTCAAAAGTTCCATCAGGTTAAAATTGGGCTCTATGTTACCGTAAGGTGTGGTGTTCGTCCTAGCTCCTTCGGGAGTGGTCGGAGACATCTGACCTCCTGTAAGGGAGTACAGCATGTTTGTAGCTATGATTGCGGTGATTCCTATGTTCCTCCTTGCCGCATGGATCAGGTGGTTACCTCCTATTCCCATGCTATCTCCATCGCCCATTACCACCACGACGTTTAGATCCGGCCTAGACGCCTTCAAAGCAGTAGCGAAAGCCAGCGCCCTACCGTGCAGGGTGTGAGCCGCGTCCCTCCTGAAATAGAGAGGGGTCCAACCGGAGCACCCTATACCCGACACGAAAACAGTCCTATCCCACTCCTCCTGTCCCAACTCCTCGAAAGCCATCAGGATCATCCTTTCAATGATGCCCAAGCCGCAACCGGGGCAGAAGGCGTGGGGCATGATTTCAGTTCTCATATACTTCTTAGCTAGAACATGCTCGAATTCCGCTTCAGGAAGCATAACATCACCTCACAGCACTCTTTATCGCAGCTAAAATTTCATCTGGATGATGGAGAACTCCTCCCACCTTGGGCACTGACATCACTTTTGCCTGTCCTTTGGAGGCCCTATCTACCTCCCTTACAATCTTCCCCATGTTCATCTCGGGCACAACTATGGCCTTAACCTGATTGGCGGTCTCCTCTATGAGACTATCATAGAAGGGCCATAGCGTGATCATCCTTATCAGACCAGCCTTTATACCTTGGTTTCTGGCTTCTCTGACAGCTCTAAGGGCAGTCCTCGCTGTAGAACCGTAGGCAACGACGGCAACTTCTGCATCCTCCATGTACCTCTTCTCGTACATCGATATCTTGTCTACGTTCTTCTCTATCTTGTAATAGATCCTCTTTATCGTTCTCTCAGCGGCCACGTGATCGGTCCCTATCCTGTGACCGAACTCATCGTGCATCACGCTCTCTACCAGTACGTTATAACCCTCTCCAAATGCAGGCATGGGAGCCACCCACTCGCCCGGATCCGGGAGATAAGGTATGTAGTCCTCCGGTGGGACATTAGGTCTCCTTCTCTCGACTACCTCTATCTCCTCATGTGGGGGGACTTTGACAGGTTCCCTGACATGGGCGATCACCTCATCTGCGAGTATTATCACAGGGTTCCTGTAAATCTCAGATAGGTTGAAGGCTTTGATAGCTAAATCAAACATGTCTTGAGCGCTAGACGGGGCCAATGCTATGGTAGCGTAGTCGCCGTGGCTACCCCATCTGGCCTGCATCACATCTCCTTGAGAGGGCAGGGTCACGAGCCCGGTAGAGGGCCCACCCCTCTGAACATCCACTATCACAATGGGAGTCTCCGTTATTATCGCGTAACCGAGACCCTCCTGCATTAAGGAGTATCCTGGCCCGCTGGTAGCGGTCATGGACTTCCTTCCCGCCCAAGAAGCGCCGATGATCGCCATTATAGATGCCAATTCATCCTCCATCTGCATGAACACTCCACCGACTTGGGGCATACGCCTAGACATCCTTTCAGCGATCTCTGTAGCTGGCGTAATCGGATAACCAGCGAAAAACCGGCATCCTGCAATTAGTGCGCCCTCTACTATCGCTTCATCACCCTGCATTAGATGGGTTCCAGGCTCGACATACAACCCTAACACCGGCCGTAGCCCCTATTGAGTAGAAGAAAAATATAGCGCATTTACCCCTTAATGAGCCTGCCCTCAAGATCTATCTCTCCTGCCCTAATTCTATGAGATTTCAGAGGAGCGCCATCCTCGGCCAGAACAGTCGGCACTACAACTATGAAGAGTTCTCTCAGCCCATTTCTTCTCCTCTCTTCATTTATCATGAGAGCTCTTTCATATGTCTCTGGTGATACAACTATTAGATCGGCCTCCTCATCGGTCCCCGCCGGACCTATCGGTTCAACGATTTTAACTATCTGGAAGGATATATTTTTCCCGGTGAGGTAGCTGCTCAGCAGGGCCCTTCTCTCATCGAAGGGCAGTATCCTCTCCCTGAAGGCCTTCCCCGCCAGTAGGGGACCGTCAGCCAGACCAACCATCAAGCTATCGGCCAGCTTAACGGCAGTATCTAGTAAAGCTCTGTGGCCCTTATGAAGTCTATCGAATGCTCCACCGACTATAGCCTTCCTAAAAGGCTTCTCACAGCAGCTCCTACCTTCCATAACTCGTATACCTCCTCGGTCCTGCCGTCCTCCAACACCTCGGCGCCGTTATCGGTCATCCGCACTATGAACCTAACACGCGCTTTGATGGCCTCGCTTAATGACTCCTCCGAATTCAAGACATATATCGTTTTATATGGATCGAAATCTCCGGAGAACACGTTCTCCAGCGTATAATCCCTCCCAACCCAGGACTCGTGGATTAGATGGTGTATGTTCAGTCTCAAGATCTTCTCCCACTCCTTCACCGGATCTCCCCTAGAGAAAACCCCAATCCTAAAACCGCTCTCTCTCGCAGCTAAGATGGCGTCTATTATTCCCGGAATTGGCTTCAGAAACGCCCTTTTAACGTCATGGTACGCTATGACTCCGGCGGCGATGACCCTGTAATCCTCCTTCAGCCCTAGCTTGACCATCATCTCATTAAAGTGGAAAGGATAATCCTCACCTCTCTCCCTTACAACTTCCATTAGGGTCTCCATCGCAGTGTCGAAGTCCACAGGAAGGCCGGCTTCCTTCATTGCGGTAACAGCCCACTCCCTAGCGATTCCCTTTAGTAGGTTAGAGTCATAGAGGACATTGTCAATCTCGAGTAGAAGGAGCTTCATTCCCTCACCACCTTTGAAAGCTTCTCAGGCCTATCAGGATCCAGACCCCTTAAAATGGATGCCTCATAGGAGAGGAGCTGCATCGGTATGACCATCAACACGGGCGAGAATTCGTACTCGGTGGGCGGTAAGGAGAAATCCCCATCCTCACCAACCAATAAGGGTTCACCTCCGAAGGAGGATACCTTCTGCACGACCTCCTTCACTTCCCTCCAATTGAGGAATATGACCGGTGTCCCCCTATCTACCAGCTGAATGGGCCCGTGAAGGAACTCCCTAGCGGCATATCCGACGTAGTGCAGGTTGGAGGTCTCCCTGAGTTTCAGTGCCGCCTCCAGTGCTGTAGGGTAGTTGGGACCCTTGCCGAGGACGAAACCTACGGGCTTCCCGGCTATCTTGAATGCCAGATCGTGAGCAGGTGATCTTGATGCATCTATGGATCGATTTACTTTCTCCGGCAGGAGTTCGAGCTCAGTGATGAAGCGATCTACCTCCCTACCTTGGATCGAGGCCAAGCTGACGGAGAGTAGGAAGGATGCCGCTAGCTGAGTGGTATAGCTCTTAGTAGCTGCGATAGCTCTCTCCTCACCGGCCCGGGTTAGGATCACTTGGTCCGATAGCTTAGCTAGGGTGCTAGCCGGAGTATTAGTTATCCCAATTATAGGCTCGACCGGGTTCAATTCCCTAAATCTCCTAACTGCCGTCAGCACATCCTTACTCTCCCCACTTTGGGAGAAGGCAACCAAGGCGGAACCCTCTAGGTCATTGGGTAGCCAATCAGGCAGTTCAGAGGCTTGAATGGAGATCACTCGTGAACCGGATATCTTCATCAGCGTTCTCCCTAGAACCAAGGACGCGTGGTAGCTGGAACCACTCCCCGTAGTGTAGACGAATCTCCCCTTCAAGCGACGGGCCGCCTCCATCGCCTCACTCTTAGCCTTATCTAACGTACGCCTTATCGCCTCTGGTTGCTCTAAGATTTCAGATATCATGTACTGACCCGGTCTTTTCCCTTCCATCGCGATGAAGCGCTTCAGTCAGGGATAAAGTTATTTACCTGCTAGTAGGGCTAGGTCATATGGACGAGGAAACTATCTCCTTCTTTTCTAGATTTTCTGAGGCTTTTGGTCCCTCTGGATTCGAGATAGAACCCCTGAGGATGCTCAAGGACAGGTATTCATCGTTTGCAGACGAGGTGCGGACTGACAGGCTGGGTTCGCTCATAATGAAGAAGACTGGAACGAGCGATAGACCTCGGATAATGGCAGCGGGCCATAGTGACGAGGTCGGCTTCATAATAGTCTCCATCGAGGATAATGGTTTCCTCAAGTTCGAGCCCTTGGGAGGCTGGGTCTCCACAACCTTACCCGCTCATAGGGTGGTCATAAGGACGAAGAAAGGGGATTACGTGGGAGTGATAACGAGCAAGCCCCCCCATCTCATGACCCCAGAGGAGAGAAAGAAGCCCTTAGAGATAAAGGACCTCTATATAGACGTCGGCGCCAAGAACAAGGACCAAGTGCAGGAGATGGGGATAAGGATAGGGGATCCTGTGGCGCCTCTAGCTCCGTTCGAGGTGCTAAGGGGAGGCAAGGCATGGTTGGGCAAGGCGTTCGACGATAGAGTGGGGGCATTCATAGTAATGGAGGCCCTCAAGAGGCTTAGAGAGAGCGGAGTTCAGCATCCCAACACCTATTACGCAGTGGCAACTGTCCAGGAAGAAGTCGGTCTGAGGGGTGCCGAGACTGCAGCGGATGTGGTGGACCCGGATGTCTTCATCGCCGTTGATGTAGACATAGCAGGCGACTCACCTGGCGTGTCTCCGAGTGAGGCTCCAGCTAAGATGGGCGAAGGCGTCTCGATACTGACTTGGGACAGAAGCATGATCCCCAACTCCCGCTTAAAGGAGTTCGTGATAGAAGTAGCGGTGGAGGAAAACATACCCTATCAGCTCTCTGCTGTTAGAGGAGGTACTGACGCTGGAAGGGTGCATCTGCATAAGTACGGAGTCCCATCAATTGTGTTAGGAGTTCCCACAAGGCATATTCATTCTCACAGCTCGATAATGTCTCCGGACGATGTGGAGTCCGCCATAAAGCTACTGGTGGCCCTTATCAGGAGGATGGATGAGGAGGCCGTGAGGAGGTTCACGGGAATTTGAAGGAGCTGAGACTCACCCATCCAATTTCTTGGCTCGATGGAATAGACCTGAAGACTGGTAAGATAATTCAACAGGATCACCCCCAGAGAGGGGAAAGCATCGCGGGGAAGGTGCTGTACATACCCCACTCCATTGGGTCTACCGTGGGAGCGTACGTCTTCTTCAGCCTAAGGAAGTACGGGACAGCCCCTCTCAAGATAGTCTTGGAAGAGCCGGACAGCATAACTATCAGTGCGGAACTGGCCGGAATACCTGTAGAATTGAAGGGAGGAAGAGAGCTCAGGCTTGAGGATCCGGAGGTCCCCGATGAGTTCAGGAGGTACTTGGAGAAGGAGGCCTCCATATCCGGAGCTGAGGGTTTCGTCAGAGTGAGCTCGGTGCACGTATCCGGAGTCTCGTATGCAACTATAGGCGATGCGGGGAGGGAGTGGCTGGAGGAGATGAAGGAAAGGGTGAGATTCAGGGTTCTAGCGACAACTAATCCTCTAGGAATGGATCTGGCCAGGTGGAGAGAGATGGGAGTTCCAGAGAGCTTTGCAAGTAGTCAGCTGAGCATAGTAGAATCCCTTCTGCAGATGGGAGCGATCCCGTCCTTTACATGCACCCCTTACTTGGTGGGAAACCTACCCCACTTCGGGGAGCACATATCTTGGGGGGAATCTAGTGCGGTCGCCTATGCAAATAGCGTACTCGGAGCTAAGACTAACAGGGAAGGAGGGACCAAGACGATAGTTTCGGCCGCGACCGGGTACACTTCTCTCTACAATAGGCATCTAGAGATCAATAGGAGGCCCGATTTCAGAGTTAAGCCCCCTGAAATGAAAAGCCTCTCGGATTACTACGCTCTAGCCTTCCTCGTGGGTAGGGAATACCCCAATGCCGTCCCAGTGTACCTCGTGAGCGGATCCGTACCAGAGATGAAGGCCTTATCGGCTGCTGGAGCGGCATCGGGCTCCATAGAGATATTTCATGTCCCGGGAGTGACGCCAAACCCGCTTCGATCGGTCGATCGAGAGGTGGAGGTGACCAGAAGCGATTTAAGGGGAGTATATGAGGACCTGAGCACATTCGATGGGAGAACAGATCTAGTGGTTTTGGGATGTCCACATCTCTCCCTTCAAGAGTTCAAAACTATTGCTCAAATGGTGAACGGGAGGAAAGCCACAACCCAATTCTGGCTTTATACATCTAGAGCCGTGCTCTCAATGGTCGAGAGATCTGGCCTGAAGAACATCCTCGACAGATTCGGCGCGAAGATATGGGCCGACACATGCATGGTCGTCTCTCCCTTGGAGGATATGGGGGTGAGGAAGGTAACTACCAACTCCGCCAAGGCCGCTAAATATCTGAGGACCCTAAGGGGTCTAGAAGTCGAGTTCCTAGACCTAAAAGAAATATTGGAGAGATATAGCGTGCTTCGCTAGTTATTATAATAATTTTTTATTTATAATTTTATTTTTATGTAATATTATATCCCCAGATATGCCTTTCTCACGTGCTCATTTCCCAGAAGCTCTTTACCAGCACCTTCCATCACAGTAACGCCGTTCTCGATTACATAAGCTCTGTGAGATATGTTCAATGCCATGTAGGCGTTCTGTTCGGCGATCAGTATGGTGACCCCCTTCTCCTTGTTTATCTGACTTATTGTCTCGAATATCCTGTCGACTAGCAAGGGCGCCAAGCCTAACGAGGGTTCGTCGAGCAGTAGCAGTTTGGGCCCACCCATGAGGCCCTTACCTATAGCAAGCATCTGCTGTTCCCCACCACTGAGGGTTCCGGCGAGCTGTTTTTCCCTCTCCTTTAGCACTGGAAAGAGCGAGTACACGAACTCCAAATCCCTCTCGACCTCATCCCTATCGGTCCTCATGAAAGCCCCCATTTCCAAGTTCTCCCTGACCGTCATATCGGGGAAGAGACCCCTACCCTCAGGTACATGGATTATTCCCAACGAGGCTATTTGATAGGGCTCCATACCGACTATACTCTTTCCCTGGAAGACCACATCTCCTCTCAAGGGTTTGAGCATCCCAGTTATTACCCTCAATGTGGTCGTCTTCCCCGCTCCGTTAGCCCCTATAAGGGAGATTATCTCCCCCTCACCCACGTAAAGCGATATATCCTTGAGGGCGATTGCCTTCCCATAAGCGGCGGAAATCTCCCTAACTTCTAACATGGAATCTCTCCCCCAAATAGGCCTTTATCACCTCTTCATTCCTCGAGATCTCCTCCGGACTTCCCTCGGCTATTTTGCTACCGAAGTTGAGGACCATTATCCTCTCACACACATTCATTATCACCCTCATGTTGTGCTCTATTATCACCACAGTGACCCCGGACTCCCTCACCTTCCTCACCACTTCCATAACCTCATCCATCTCCGTAGGAGTGAGCCCTCCAGCCGGTTCATCTAGCATAAGGAGCTTGGGTTCGGTAGCCAAAGCCCTGGCAATCTCCAACCTCTTCCTCTCACCATGAGGTAGAGCTTCTGCCAGTACATCCTTTCTATGCAGTAGGCCAGCGAACTCCAAAATCTCCTCGGCCCTCTCCACAGCTTCCTCCTCACTAATCCCAGATATCACACCTTTAGTCGCATAGATGGATACTAACACGTTGTCCAAGACGCTCATCCCTAGAAAGGGCTTCACTATCTGCCATGTTCTCGTTAATCCAAGCTTAGCCAGCTTGTTTGGTCTCATACCAGTTATATCTTTTCCCAAGAACCTCACTCTGCCTGAATCTGGCTTGTAGAAGCCCGTTATTACGTTGAAAAGCGTGGTCTTACCGGCACCGTTGGGCCCTATTATCCCGAAAATCTCTCCTTCCTTCACGCTGAAGCTGACATTGTCCACTGCGACGAGCCCACCGAACCTCTTAACTACTCTCTCCACATCCAATATCATTCTCTCACCTTCCTCAATATGAACTGAACGATGCCGTAGATCCCCGATGGGAAGAACTTCATCACAAGAATGATCAGCATTCCATAGATTAGGTACCTGTACTCTAGGTAGGATCTGAGCAGCTCCTGAAGTAGTGATAGGACCGCAGCTCCCATGACAGGTCCCACCAGCGTACCAAACCCGCCGATTATGGTCATAGAGAGTATGTATATTGACTCTCCCAATGTGGATATCTCAGGACTGATGTACCTGAGGTAGTGAGCATAAAGCCCCCCAGATATTCCAGCGAAGAATGTGGCTATCAGAAAAGCGTAAACCTTGAATAGGGGGACATCGACGCCCACCGATAGAGCAGCATCCTCATCCTCCCTGATTGACATGAGTATCTTCCCAACCCTGGACTTCGTTAGCAGATGCAGTAGGAAGATGGAGATCAAAGTGAAAGCGAGTGCCACGTAGTAGAACGCCACCTTACTCCTGAAGTCGATGGGACCTATTCCGGGGAGAGGAGGAATTCCCGGTATCCCCAACGGTCCTCTGGTGAGCCAATCCAAGTTTATCAGCATCAACCAAACTATTACTCCGAATCCCAGAGTGGATATAGCTAGATAGGGCCCTCTCAGCTTCAAAGAGGGAACTCCAAGTATCAGCCCGAACACGGAGGCCATTAAGCCGCCGATGAATATCCCGATCCAAGGACTCACACCCCAATTCATCGCGAGGAGGGTTGATGTATATGCCCCAACAGCGAAGAAGGCTGCATGCCCTAGAGAAAGTCTACCAGTATACCCTACCAGTATATCCAAGCTGGCAGCCGTCACTGCGTAAAGCATGACTAGTATGGTCACGTGAGTGACATAGTCCCCAGCTAGAGGGACGGGTATCAGCAGGATCAGAGCGATCAGATAGTACTTGGAGGTTTCCGTAACTACATCCTTGGTGATCCCCAGCATCACTTCCTCCCTCCTCCTAAGATGCCTTCCGGCCTGACCCAGAGCACTATGATCATTATCACGAAAGCCACGACCTGCTTATACTCAGTTCCTAGGAACAGCCCTCCCAAGCTCTCAGCTAGGCCGATGAGAAAGCCTGCCAAGATGCTCCCAATTACGTTCCCCATGCCTCCCGTGATCACAACCACAAAGGCCTTGGCGACCACATCCAGACCCATGGTCGGGTACACGTTGTAAATGGGTCCAAGAATACCACCCGCGAGCGCGGCCAGCCCCGTAGATAGAAACATAGTAACGTCGTATATCTTGTATATGTTCACTCCCACAAGCATCGCAGCTGATGGGTTCTGAGCCGTTGCTCTTATTGCCCTACCCGTCTTAGTGAACTTGAGAAAAGCATATAGCCCAACGAGCGTTGCTATGGCCACCACAAATGCTATTAGCCTGGCCAAACTGAATGACAACCCTCCGGGCAGCTTGACTATGTGCTTGGTCAGCGGGCTGGGTATGGAGATCGGTATGGGTCCCCACAAGACGAGTGCTAGATCCACGAAGAGTATGCTGAGACCTATCGTGAGCATAATGAACTTCAGATCTTGGAAATAGAAGGCGGCAGCACCCTTAGCCTCCTTCAGCTCCTCATACAGGGACTTGAACAGTAGCCTGTTTATGGCTATACCGACCGCTCCGACGGCGATGGCCGCTAGAGGAGCCAGTATGAAAGGATCTCCTCCTATCAATGTGACAAAGGTGTAGGTGAAGTAAGCTCCAAGCATGTAGAACTCTCCATGCGCGAAGTTGCTCAATCTCATGACCCCGAATATCATTGTTAGGCCGACGCCTATCACTCCATAGATACCACCTATCATCAGGCCGAAGAGTATCTGCTCTAGGAGCTCCATGGGCTGTACTACCACAGTCCATCCCTTCCCAAAAGGAAAAAGTGGAAATGAGGGTTGATCAGCCACCGTAAAGCTTCTCTGGAGGTATGTACTCTCCCTGCTTATCCGACGGCGGGTAAAGGATGACTCTCTTGAGTTTCCCTCCTACTTTCTGTACTTGGACGAGCAGTACCTTGGTCTGGGCTTGTCCTTTCTCGTCGAAGTATATAGTTCCCTGAGCTCCCTCAAACCTGAGAGATCTTATAGCATCAGCCACTTTATCGACATCCCATGTACCCGCTTTCTCAACGCCCAGCTTGAACGCCAAGAAGGCGTCCCATACTCCAGCAGCGTACATCGCTGGGTTCCTTCCCCACCTCTCCCTAAATTTCTTGACGAACTCAGCTGCAGCGGGCCTCTTAGAGGTGGGCTCGAAGTAACTCACATGAACCAGCCCAAGAGCATCGTCATCCGCCAGCTGTAGGAACTCGTCGCTGGTCACTCCGCCTAGCATGACGAATTGCTTGTAGAGACCTATCTCGTGGGCCTGCCTGAGTATGTTGGCGGCGTCCCTTATGTTAGCGACGACGAATATCACATCGGGATTGGCTGCCTTTATCTTGGATAGCTGCGATGTGAAGTCAGTCGATCCCTTGTCGAAGTACTCCTCCGCAACTATCTTGACTCCCTTCGACTTGGCCCGATCTCCCCATATTTTGAGCCCCTCTCTCCCATAATCGTCGTTCACACCCAGCATTGCAGCAGTCTTGGGTTTCAGGTGCTCCACCACCCAATCAGCGTTCTGCGTCGTCTGCATCCACTGATTAGCGCAAGTTCTGAATGTGTATTTGTATCCCTGCTCCGTTATTTTGGTAGCGACCGAGACCGGAACGAACAGAAGTTTCTTAGCCTCCATGATCGAAGGCTGAACAGCCAAAGTGACCGTAGAACAGTACTCTCCGAATACGGCGTATACGTTCTCCTGAGTGAGCAGCCTCTGGACTGCTGCGGTCGCCTTGGTGGGATTGCACTCGGTGTCCTCTATGACTAACTCAACCTTCTTACCCAGTATTCCTCCCTGCTTGTTTATCTCATCAACGGCCAAGATAGCTGCCTGCTTCATATCCAAACCATGCTCAGCCAATCCACCAGTCAAAGGAGCTATTAAACCAACTTTCACGGTTCCACCAGTGGCAGGGCCAGTTTGGGTTAGATAGAATGCGGCGGCCGCTATTACGATGAGGGCTACAACAATGATAACTAATACATTCTTGCTGAGAGCCATACGCTCCCCTACTAATCCAGCGAAGTTACTTTTAAAGATTGATAGTTTAAATGTGTCATCTCATATCCAAGAGCCCTCAGGTCTCCCTGTTTCCGAAAAAGATGCTTACAATTGGAATATAACAGCGTAATGATATACGTGCGCGGTCAATCCGGTAGGAGTTGACAGCGCATATCGACGAATTACGTACTTGATTTGTGGGTGTCAATGAACCAGAGAAGCTATCTCTCGTAGAAAAGTTCTTAGCTTAGCTAACTGATATAATGCATACCAATCAGGGGGGATTCGTATGGCATTGTTCGATCTGAGAGGTAGGGATTTCATCACCACAAGGGACTTCACGAGAGAGGAGCTGGAGTACCTTATCCAGATGTCCATGGATCTGAAGAAGATGTGGTACTCTGGGATAAGGGTTAAACCCTTGGAGGGGAAAGCCGTTGCTCTTCTGTTTAAGAAGCCCTCTACTAGAACCAGAAACTCATTTCAGGCGGCTGTTTACCGGTTAGGTGGCTTTTCCGTTTACATGAGGCCCGATGAGCTCCAGCTCAAGAGGGGTGAGCCCGTAAAAGATACAGCGAGGGTCCTCGACAGGTATTACGACGCCCTCGTCATAAGAACCTTCGGTCAGGACGAGATAGAGGAGTACGCTAAGTGGATGAGGAACCCCGTTGTTAACGCGCTCTCTGATGAGGAACATCCCTGTCAGGCCATGGCCGACCTCATGACCATAAAGGAGAAGTTCGGTTACTGGGAGGGACTCAAGCTCGTTTACACCGGTGACGTATGGAATGTGGCGCACTCGCTGATCGCTACTGCGCCAGTGTTTGGGATGGATCTGACCCTCGCGGTCCCCCCGGGGTACGAGCCACTGGAGGAGATATGGAAGTTCGCGGAGCAGGAGGCTGCGAGGAGGGGGACCAAGCTCGAGATAGTCCATGATCTCAAGGAGGCAGTTAAAGGCGCGGATGTGGTCTACGCCAATACTTGGTGGAGCATGGGTAAGCCGGAGGAGACCAAGGAGAAGAGGAAGAAGGATTTCGCTCCCTTCACAGTCACGCCTGAGATTATGAGCTTGGCGAAGGAGCATGCGATATTCATGCACTGTCTGCCCGCGTACAGGGGCAACGAGATGACCGACGAAGTGATAGAGGGTAAGTGGTCTGTGGTATTCGATCAGGCCGAGAACAGGCTTTGGACTGAGGCCGCGATTCTCGCGGCCATCATAGGGTGATATCCCCACTCCCAATTTTTCGAGAGTGATGCCTATGGACAGGTTGATCACGATAGCCCTTGGAGGCAACGCTCTCCTTCAATACGGGCAGAAGGGGACCTTCGAGGAGCAGCTGGTCAACGCTAGAAGGACAAGCAGGCAGCTGGTGGAACTCCTCAGGAGGGGATACAGGTTGGTCGTCACCCACGGTAATGGGCCCCAAGTAGGCGCCATACTCCTCCAGCAGGAGGCAGCCACTGATCAGGTCCCTCCCATGCCCCTCCACGCCTGCGGAGCCATGAGTCAAGGACTCATAGGATACATGATCCAGCAGTCCATGATCAACGAACTCAAGAGAGCTGGGATGAGTGTGCCTATCGCCACAGTGGTCACTCAAGTACTCGTGGATAGAGAAGACCCGGCGTTCCAGAACCCGACCAAGTTCATCGGACCGTGGTACCCTGAAGAGGAGGCGAAGCGGAAGGAAGAGCAGGGATGGGTTATGAAGTACGATGTGGGAAAGGGTTGGCGGAGAGTGGTACCCTCTCCGGATCCCATAGGACAGGTGGAGATAGAAGCGATCAGGAGGATGGTGGAAGCAGGAATAGTGGTGATTGCATCTGGAGGGGGAGGAATTCCCGTCATTGACGATGGAGAATACGAGGGAGTGGACGCTGTAATCGATAAGGATCTAGCTGGCGAGAGACTGGCCACCTCGCTGGACTCCGACCTCTACATGATACTCACCGACGTGGAGAAGGTCGCAATAAACTTCAAGAAGCCCAACCAGAGGTTCTTGGATGTCTTGACGCTGGAAGAGGCTAGGAAGTATCACGAGGAGGGACACTTCCCACCGGGGAATATGGGCCCCAAGGTCAAAGCTGCCATGAGGTTCGTGGAGAGGACGGGCAGGGAAGCCATAATAACGAGCTTAGACAAGGTCATTGAAGCGCTGGAAGGCAAGACGGGTACCAGAATAGTCCCAAAATAAATTGAGGGGGTTTAAAGCCCCAAAACATCCTCATACCCCTTCAGGTCCAGCAACCCATGTCCGGAGAAGTTGAAGAGTATCACCTTCTCCCTACCCTCCTCTTTAGCCTTCAGCGCCTCATCCATTGCCGCTTTCACCGCGTGGGTGGTTTCTGGGGCTGGGATCAGACCTTCCGTCATGGCAAATATTCTCCCAGCCTCGAATACGTCCTCTTGTGAATAAGCAACTGACTTAATTAATCCCTTGGACTTCAGAAGGCTCACCGTCGGAGCAGCTCCATGATACCTTAGACCACCAGCGTGTATGGGTGGTGGCACGAAGTCATGCCCGAGCGTGAACATCTTTATGAGGGGAGTCACCCCAGCGCTGTCCCCGAAGTCGTACCTGTACTCCCCCTCCGTGAGTGAAGGAGATGCCCTCGGCTCCACTGCTATAACCTCGTACTTCTCCCTTTCACTCAGCATCTCCTCTATGAAGGGGAAAGTGAGCCCAGCGAAGTTGCTTCCACCTCCAACGCATCCTATGAGCACATCCGGCTTCTCGCCCACGATCTCCATCTGTTTCTTAGCCTCTAATCCTATTACGGTCTGATGCAGTAGCACATGATTTAGAACGCTCCCCAGCGAGTACTTCGCTTTCTTGTCCTTCATCGCTGTCTCTATAGCCTCGCTTATGGCTATGCCTAGGGAGCCGGGGTGATTCGGATCCTGTTCAAGATACTTCCTGCCTATTTCGGTCCTGTCGCTCGGCGAAGGAACAATATCTGCACCATAGAGCTTCATGACTAGCTTTCTATAGGGCTTCTGTTGGTACGAGATCCTGACCATGAAAACTAGAGCTCTCAGTCCCATCATAGAAGTCGCGTAGGACAGCGCACTTCCCCACTGCCCCGCACCCGTCTCGGTCGTCAGGTATTCAAGTCCCTCCTTGGCAGCACAGAAGGCCTGCACTAATGCGGTGTTCAGCTTGTGGCTTCCCGTCGGAGTCACATCCTCCCTCTTGTAGTATATCTTAGCCGGAGTCCTCAGGTATTCCTCCAATCTCTTGGCCCTGTACAGGGGCGTGGGCCTACCGATCCTAGCGTAAAACTCCCTGAGCTCCTCAGGTATCTTGATGTACTTCTCCTTGGAGAACTCCTGATCTACGCACTCCTTCGGGAACAGAGGATAGAAATCCCCGGGTCCCAGTGGCTCCTTCGTCGCCGGATGTATGGGTGGCGGTAAATCAGGCAGATCCGAGACTATGTTGTACCAATAGGTAGGTATCTCCTCTTGGCCGAGGTCCACCCTTATCATCTAAGTACACCTCCCTCCAAGGATCTGGGCAGGTCTCTGGATGATCCGGACATGGTATGGAACGCGGGAATGATGAAGGCTGCCTTAGACAAGGAGAGGGGAGATCTCCTCAGAGGTCTCTCAAGGCCAAACTAGATCCCCCATACTTGCACCCCCAGAACGGGTTGGGTCGGCTGACCTTCAACAGTTAAAAGCATTACTGTACAGGGAACTTCGCACATGGCTGTCGGACCCCGATCTTCAAGGAGGCATTCGAAATGGAGAAGCGGAACATCATAATACTCTCACTGGTTGGATTCGTCATATCTCTGGGATTCGGTGCCATATCCCCAATCCTCCCTTACTATGTGGTCTACTTGGAGGGAGGGATAACCGAACTCCCCGAGGAGTTGGGCGTCATAGAACATGCCTCCCAGTATGCCGTGGAGTACGGTTTAATGATGTCTGCATTTATGCTCACACGGGCCTTCTTCGCTAGGTACTTCGGCTCCCTCAGCGATAGGATTGGAAGGAAGAAATTGATAACGGCGGGCTCGATCATATACTCGCTTCTGGCCTATGCATACATACTGTCCTCGAGTGTCTACGACCTCTATGCTATTAGAGGCCTTCAGGGAATTGCTTCAGCCATGGTCTGGCCTGTCGCCGAGGCATTGCTGATGGACAGCGTTCCAAGCGAGATGAGGGGGAGATCCATGGCGATATACATGACCTTAACGAATCTAGCAATGATCGGGGGTCCGGCCATAGGCGTGGGTATCTACAAATTCGGTATCCAAATTCTGGGGATAAGAGATGTTGAACAGGCGCTGAAGTTCCCCTTCATCGGTTTAGCGGTTATATCGGCGTTCTCCGTTCTCTTCTCCTTACTACTCAAGGAGAATAGGGTGGAGCTAGCTAAAAAGGCAATAGATTCACTCAGAGAGGATGTTAAACTCCCCAAATCCGTCAGAAGAAGTATAAATACGATTTACACTATGGCATTGGCTAACGGATTTGCGATGGGATTCATAGCTCCAATAATGAGCCTCTACATTATACAGTTCATTTCGTCGGACCCGGCCGCAATAGCAGTAGTCACCACAATCTCCGGACTCTTTGGATTAGCAGCCGCTTACCCTGGAGGGAGATTGAGCGACAGATTTGGGCGGAAACCACTGATCTTAATAGCTGGAGTCTCCTCACGTCTCATGACCTTGCTGATACCCACTGCTAGAGATGTAGAGGGACTCACGGTTATATCCACCATCAGATCCATCGCATTCAACATGTACATACCCTCGTTTAGAGCGCTCCAGGCTGATATAGCCCCAAGGAACATAAGGGGAAAGGTGTTCGGGACGGTACAAGCTATGTTCAACGTCGGGGCGGTTTTGGGTCCGGTAGTTGGTGGTCAGCTCTACAAAGACTTCGCTCCTCGAAATGTACAGGTGGGGAGCATCGTCCTACCTGGCGCCGCGTTATCCTTCATAGCCAGCGCTTCCATTGGATTGTTCACTCTGTTGCTGTTCGCCCTGTTCGTGGAAGAACCGGCTAATCCCCAAGGACAGTAACTATTACCTTTCTAGTGCGTGGATGGGTATCCACCTCAACCCATATGATGCTCTGCCAAGTTCCCAACGCTAAAGACCCGCCGGTCACAGGGAACACCTTGCTGGGTTCCATTAGGATGGATCTGAGATGGGAATGCGCATTTACCGGGTGTTTGTATTCGGCGTGACGGGGAATGATCCTCTCAAGAACCTCCCTCAAATCCTCTAGCAGGGACGGATCGTTCTCATTGATTACAATGGCCCCAGTAGCGTGGGGAGCGAAGACCACGGCTATTCCGTCTCTAATCCCGCTCTTCTCGACTATCTCCTGAATCTTATCGGTTATATTGATGAAGCTGATCTCCCCGTCCGTCTTGAACGAGAAGGTAGATGTAATTACCTTCAAGGCCACTCACCTCGCACCTAAAATAATGTGATAAAATGTAAATCTTCATGGGGGGGTTCCACAGCCTGTGATACTGAGGGAAGAGGCTCTAAGGAGCATTCACCTCATGGTGAGCGGTAGATGGGACAGAATCCCAGAAAGCCTCCTCTCATACTTCGAAGAGGAGCTAGGAGGGGATGATCCGGGCCGAGACCTAGTTGGAGTGGCCTTCCTCCTCATAAAACTCGGGGTGAGCCCCGAGAAAGCGATAGCTCTCCTCGATTGGAAGGATTTCGAGGGATTATGTGAGAGAGGGCTTCAAATATCTGGATTTTCCACTAAGAGGGGTCTTCGATTCACACTGCAGGGGAAAAGATACGAAATAGATGTGGTGGCTTCCGACGGCGAGGTGACACTGGCTCTCGATTGCAAGATGTGGTCGAAGGGGAGCTCTCCCAAGGTTTACAAAATGCTCGAGGCCGCTGAGCACCAATATATGAGGACAATAGCCCTGAAACAAGCTATTGAACGACGATTATTAGAAGATGTTCATCCAAAACCAGGACATGGTGTCCTAGTACCGTGTGTCGTCACTTGGCTGGATTTCGGCTCTAAACTATCCAAATCAGGCGTCCCAGTAGTCCCGATTTCCAAGTTCCCTTCCTTCGTGAACAACATCAGATCCATCTTGGCAGAGATAGCTTCTTTAGAGACCGATTTCAGGGTTAAGATTGGGAGAGAAGCTTCCTCACAGCATCGGTTACCTCTCTGAGGCTCACCGTCGTTCTGGTCTGCTCCGTGTAGAGCGTGACGGTTTCGGATTCCTCCTCCTTGGGACCCACGAACGCCATGATTTCAGCCCCCAATTTACGAGCGTACTCCCTCTGACTCGACTGACTCCTCCTCATCAGATCGAGGGAAACGTAGAACCCTCCCCTCCTCAGCATCTCAGCGACCCTCCAAGCGTACTTCCAGCTATCCCTCTTGACACTGACCACGAACACCTGCACGTAACTCCTCTCATCCAAGTTGAAGATCCCGAGCTCCAGTCCCGCATCAATGAGCCGCTCAACTCCCACGCTCACCCCGGTGGCCGGGACATCCTTATTGGAGTACATTCCGATTAGCCTGTCATATCTTCCACCCCCGGCCAGTGAACCTATTCTGGGTTCCCTAACCACCGTCTCGAAAACGGGTCCGGTGTAGTACTCGAGACCCCTGACCAGCGACAGGTCGAAGACCAGTCTCTCATCACCTACTATCGAGAAGATCTCCTCCAAGTGTTTGAGTGCCTCGTAAACGGCCTCATTCCTCATTGAGCTCAAGTCCTCGACTATTTCCGAGAATCCTCCCCTCTTAGAAATGAGATCCATTATTCTATCGACCAGATCCTCATGCATCCCCTTAGATAGGAGATCCGCCCTCACCCCCTCTTCACCGATCTTGTCCAGCTTATCTATAGATCTGTAGACTGGGATGGGATTGGAAATACCAAGTTCCTCCTCAAAAATGCCCGTTAGGAGCCGTCTATCATTCAATTTCACCGTGAAATCCCTGAAACCAAATTCTCTCATTACCTCAGTGTTCAGGCTTATCACCTCAGCGTCGGCCTCGGGATAGGGGCTGCCTACCACATCCGCATCACACTGCCAGAATTCCCTGTACCTACCCCTCTGAGGTTCCTCGTGCCTCCATACTCTCCCTATGTGATACCTCTTGAACGGCAACGGCGTTTCCGGATGCATGGCCATGTACCTAGCTAGGGGGAAGGTGAGCTCGTACCTCAGGGTGTACCACTCCTTGCTGAGGAAGTCCGGAAATATGAACATGAGTCGGCTCTCCGCCTCCTCTCCCAACTTGCCCTTGACGGTCTCCCAGTACTCCAGTGCGGGAGTCTCGAATGGGTCGAAGCCGTAGCGCTTGAACACTTCTTCTATTCTCGACATGATCCGCTTCCTTAGTATCATAAATGGAGGGGGGAAGTCCCTGAACCCCCTCGGTATCGAGACCAAAATTTTCCACCCTAGGCTGCGAGCACCTGCTCCCATATATCGTTGATCTTGGCTCTCTTCTTGTCGGTCATTACTGGAGATAGATACAACCTCTTCATGAGATCAGGTGGAGGTATGAGGGCGGGCTCCTCGGCCAGCTCAGAGGGGAGAAGCTTTTTAGTCGCTGGTATGGGCATCGCTATGTAGACGGAGATGGTCTTGTAAGCCGCTACTAAAGGATCTATGAGGTAGTTTATGAGAGCCTGGGCTGCCTCCGGATTGGGGGCATCCTTGGGGACAAGCAGGTTGTCTATCCAAGCTATAGCTCCCTCCTCCGGAATCAGGTACGATATGTTCTTGAACCCGTCGCCGTACTTTATAGTGAGCACGTCCCCGTTATAGGCGTGGGCGGCCAGCAGAGACCCGTTCTCTAAGCCCGGTAGGTACTTGTCCGTGCTGAAGTAACCTGCTATATACGGTTTCTGCTTTATGAGGGCCTCCTTCACCTCCTCCATCGTGGAATCACTCCAGTCATCTAATTCCTTTCCTAAGTACAGTTTGGTAGCGAACACGACCTCAGGCGGATCCTCCAGCATAGAGAACTTCTTCTTATACTTCTGTAAGTAATTAGGATCGAAGAATTGCTTCCAGCTCCTCAGATCCTTTACCTCGTCGGAGTTGAGTCCTATGGCCGTACTACCGAATCCGTACGGGACCGAATAGTTGTTCCCGGGATCATATTCAAGTTCCCTGAACTTGGGATCCAAGTACTTAAGGTTGGGGATCAGCTCCTTATTCAGCTTCCTGACATATCCCCTCTCTATGGCATTTCTCACGTACTTATCGGTGAGCACCACGATGTCGTAGCCGCTCCCACCAGCCTCGAGCTTGGCGAATGCTTCATCATCACTATCGAACACGTCGTAGATTACTTTGACGCCAGTCTCGTCCTTGAAGAGCTCGAAGACGAAGGGATTGTTGTTATTGCTCCAGTCGTACATGGCGACCTTTCCAGAGAGTTCTCTCCTAGCCTCGCTCGCCTCCTGCTCTATCTTCGCCTGAGAGACGGAAGACCCATAAAAGTAGCCAGCAGATCCACCGACGATTAAACCGGCAGCCCCAACGACTGCCAACTTGAGGAAATCTCTCCTAGAGGTGAACTAAATCCCCCATCATGTCACCCCGTTGCTGGGGGCGGTATCAGGGCCCTTATAAATTTTTCCTCTAACCTCGGCGGACCTAGCGTGGTACTCCAACCCCTCCAACCTAGCGAACTCGGCGACCCTCTCGGAGATTAGGGCTTGGGCCTCTAGGGTTCCACTCTGTCTGTAAACGTATATTCCAGAGAAGTCCTTGAAGAAAGAGAACGGGCTAAGGCCAGGCCTCTCCATTAGAGTACCTCCAGTGGGCAAGATGTGATTGGCTCCCGTGTAACCGTAATCGCCGTACACCACTCCAACACCCTCGAATACGGCTCCAGCTAGCCTTACATTGAATTCTCCCATTATCTCCAGATGCTCGGGTGCTAAAGCATCGCTGAACTCCTCCAAGGATCTCCTGTCCCCGTACAGTATGCCGCCCCTCTCCCTGAGGGAAGAGACACTCTCATCCCCCGAATATTTATCGAGCTCCTCTTTCAGCCTGAGCGCTAATTCCTCAGACGTGACGAGGGCTAGAGAAATGGAGTCTGGTCCGTGCTCCGCTTGAGCGAGCATATCCATGACCACGAACTCTATGGGAAAGCTACCATCGTAGAGAATGAGAACCTCCGACGGTCCCGCTAGGAGATCTATTCTCACATCCCTCGAAACGACCGCCTTGGCGGCTGTCACATAGGAGTTCCCGGGTCCCACGATCATATCGACCGGCTCTAGGCCGACTTCAGGAAGTCCATAAGCGAGAGAAGCTATTGCTTGGATCCCACCAACTCTCAGAACCTCATCCACGCCCAGCCGGGCGGCTAGTCCCTCTACTAGCTTGGAATTTCTCGGAGGCGTAGCCACGACGAACTCTTCAACTCCCGCTGCCCTAGCGGGAGCTACTGCCATAAGCAGGGAGGAGGGGAGGGGATGCCTGCCCCCGGGAACGTATACACCCACCCTCTCCACAAGCTTCGATATTGTACCCTCCCTTATCCACTCTAGTCGGGTCTTGAAACCCCCGACGGAGCATTCCCTTCCATCCAATAGGGATAAGGCGCAGGAGTATAACCTCTCGTAGGGCTCTAACATGAATTCCTCTATTCTGTAGTCATGCGGGGCTCCATATACCTCCTCCTTGGCTAATCTGATCCTATCGAATTTTTCGGTCAAATGTAACACGCTTTCCAGTCCTCTCTCCCTCACCTCACCCACTAGTTGGGCGGCGACCTCGACTGGTAAGCTGATTCTCTCGCGGAGCTTGGAGAAGGCTTCATTCCAGAGATCCCTTACGTCACCGAAGAGGGCCAGTTCCATAGGAGAGAAGCCTACGAATCCCGTAATAAGCTTGATGTGGAGGAGAGCTTATAACATCGTGACAACTCTTCTCCAAGATGAGCACCGTAATACAGGCGCTCTTTGAAACGGTGAGGACCCTCTCTCTCGCTGGGGAGTATCTTCCTGAGGACAAGCTCTCCTCGATAGTGGATCTCATGGCCAAGACATACGTGGAAGAACTTCCAATCACGGACAAGACTTCTTTTCTGGAGAGCTTCGAGCTAGTTAAGAGCGCCATACTGGCTAAACCGCCCACTGACGAGGACGAGGATGTAGTGAGGCTCGCTGCATATAACCTGAGGCAGATGGAGGAGAAGCTTGGACTGAACCAGGACAAACTCAGGGACATCTTCCTCAGGAGAATAGAGGAGGATCTTGGAGAGAACTTAGCTAACCTAGTGATCCTATTCGAGAGATCGATAAGGGCCTTGGGCTAACTCGCTGAACATTTTCTTGTAGATTTTGGCCTTCTCGATGACCACCTCTCTCTCCCTCCTGAACCTCCTTATTTCATCCTCACTGAGCTCCCTCACCACCTTGGCCGGTATGCCAAGCACGAGGGTGGCTGGAGGTATCTCCTTCCCCGGTGGGACGAGGGCCCCTGCACCCACCACGGCGGCCTCTTCGACGACAGCACCATCCAGCACTCTAGCGCCTATCCCAATGACCACATCCTCCAACACCTTGGCCCCGTGAACCACTGCTGAATGGGATATCAGTGCCCCTCTGATCTCCACAGGATGACCCGCCGGGGCTTCAACAAGGCAGAGCTCGAGTATTCCGGTCTCAGGGCCGATGACCACGGAGTCGTCGTCGCCCCTCACCACGCTGCCGAAGTAGATGGCGCTATCCTCTAGTAGGGTCACATCCCCAGCCACCCGCGCGCCGGGATCGACGAAAGCCGTCTCATGGATCGAGGGTCTCTTATCCCTGAAGGGGATTATCATCTCCCTCACCTCACCCCGCGCGCATGTCCCCACTCTCAAGATACCTTATGTACCAAGAGAGGGCCTCCTTGTGAAGCAGGGGCATGTGACCCCCAACCTCTTGGATCGCCCTCTCAAAGTACTCAAGGAGTTGATCCCTGTAATCCGGATGTGCGCAGTTCTCTATGAGCTCTCTTGCCCTTTCCCTGGGAGATTTCCCCCTCAGATCGCACACTCCTTGCTCTGTCACGATTACATCGACATCGTGATCTATGTGATCGACGTGACTTACCATGGGGACTATGCAGCTGATCCTCCCGTCCTTCCTAGTGGAGGGCGTTATGAATATGCTCATGTAAGCGGCTCTGGCGAAGTCACCAGACCCTCCTATACCGTTTATCACATGCGTACCCATGATGTGGGTGCTGTTAACGAATCCGTAGATGTCCACCTCCACGGCAGTGTTCATGGCTATAACCCCTAACCTCCTGATTACCTCCCAATCGTTGGTGACGGATTGAGGCCTTAAGATGGTCTTCTCCCTGAAATCTCCTAGGTTGGAGAAGAAGAATTCCCTTCCCTTGGGTGAAAGCATCAGAGAAGTTGCTGAAATGTACTCCATCTCGCCAGCAGCCATCATCTTGTAGAACGAGTCCTGAGCCACCTCTGTCCAAGCCTTTAGACCCCTTATCCCGGCTTCAGCTAGCGCGGACATCACGGCATCTTGCACGGTGCCCACACCGGACTCTATCGGCAGCATCCTCTCCGGAATGCGCCCCTCCTCAATCTCCCTCTCTAAGAAGCCAAGGAGGTTATCTGCTATCTTCCTCTCCACGGGGCCCGGCTTCCCGACATCCCCCCCCCTATCATGACCATGGGACTCCACTATGGCCACTATTTTGCCCTCAGGTACAGTTAGCCTGTCCCTCCCTATTCTATCGCTCACGTCCCTCACCGGAATGGGCTCCCGGTTGGGCGGGATTCTGGGGGAGTATATGTCATGCACGCCGATCAGTTCATCGGGTATATCTGGATTCACCTCTACTATGACCTCCTTCGCCTCAGAGGCGAACGCATCCACAGCTCCCACGCTCATCGACGGTACAATTCCTCTCTCATCCACGTAAACGGCCTCTATCACGGCTAGATCCAATGGCCCTATCTTCGAGCTGAGGAAGCCCGATCTCAAGTACTGGGGCCACTCTCCCAGATGAAAATCGTAAAACTCCACTTTACCCGAGTTTATGAGCTTCCTCATCACGGGACTGTACTGATAGGGGTACCTCCTCTCCACTAAGTTTCTCTCCCCCAGTATCTGATCCACCTGATAGGCAGAAGCCCCCGTGAGTAGAGAGATCTTCGCAGACAGCCTTCCCTCATCGTAAAGCTCTGCTATCGTCTTTGGAATAATTTTAGGATATCCTGAGGAACCGAACCCGCTTATACCAATGCTTACCCTCTTCCTATCGGACATAACCCTCATAACGGCACTTTCAGGGTCGGTAACCAAGTGATTAAGCCCTTTTACCCTTCCCTCCAGCGTTTCGATCCCCCGACGAATGCGAAGGGGATAAAGAATAACTTAGCTCTGGTCCAACCACATAACCAAGAATAACTTAGCAATGTTTATTAACTAAGCTATGTTAAACTTTGTGACGAGAGGTGCCCTCCGATGCAGGGAGATACGGTCTACGAACTGATGGATGTCCGGAAGAGGTACGGAACTAGGAGGAACTACGTAGAGGCACTCAGGGGAATCTCCCTAGTTGTTCGGAAGGGGGAGTTCATTGCTGTGATGGGCCCGTCAGGTAGCGGCAAGACGACCCTACTTAGCATACTTGGTCTGCTCACGAAACCCACCTCAGGGACCGTGAGGATATTCGGAAAGGATGTAATGAGGCTCACGGATAAGCAGGCCACCCTCCTGAGGAGGAAGACGATAGGCTTCATATTCCAGACATTCAATCTGGTTTCGTGGCTCACCGCCTACGAGAACGTTGAACTGGCCTTGGCAATAGGAGAGTACAACGGCAACCGCCGGAGGAAGATAATGGAACTCCTCTCTGCCGTAGGTCTGGAGCATAGGGCCAATCACAGGCCAACCGAGCTTTCTGGTGGGGAGCAACAGAGGGTGGCTATAGCAAGGGCATTGGCGAACGATCCAATAGTCATACTCGCTGACGAACCCACCGGTAACTTGGATACGGCCTCCGGATTGCAGGTGATGAGCATACTGAGGTCCCTAGTTGAGGAGGGCCGGACGGTCGTGATGGTCACCCACGACCAGAAGATGGCCGAAATGGCCGACCGTATCGTGAAGATAAGGGATGGTAAAATATTGGGAGAGGTGATACCCGATGTCAAGGCGTAATATAGGAGCCCTTCTAGTCCTTCTCCTGATCCCCTTGCTGCCCCTCTCAGCCGTTAAGGGCCATGTGACCTTGGTGGATTATGGATGGGGAACTCAGCAGGAGGCATTGATAGTCCACTCGGGAGACGGGGTGGTCCCCCTGACTGCAATATTCCAAGTATCCGTGGAGGAAAATCACACTCTGAGGCCTTTGGAGGCTGTGCTGAAGATACCCTCACCACTAAGGAATCCCAACGGGGGTAGCATCGAGAAATTAATACCTGGGATACAACTGGGCAAGGACAGGTTCGAGGACGGGGAAGGGTTCGCACTCACCTTCAGCGTTGAAATCCCGACGAAGACCCCTCCCGGATGGTACGATTTCGAGGTGAATCTGAGCTACGAAGTACTCGATGAGGACGGGGATGTGGTGAAAAGCGGTGCTAACCAATTCACCTTCAGCCTAGAAGTGAAGGGAAGATCCTCGATCGACTTCACCCTCGGCGGAAAGGTGGTCAAGGGGGAAGCCTCCACGCTGTATCTCATTCTGAGGAATGCCGGGAAGGAAGACGCTCACATAACCTCAATACAGATCAGCGCCTCTCTGACCAGAATACTGAACCCATCCATAAGCGGGGGTGCTCTACTGACTCCCGGGGCCTCGGTCAGGTATGACATAGGTGCATACGCAGATGAGAACTTGGATCAGGATACGGACAAGGTGGCGGTCTTGGTGCACTACACCAGCGGAGGGAAGGACTACAGCGTATCCAAGGTCTTCACCGTTCAGCTGGTTGAAAAGAACGAGAAAGAGGAAGAGGCATCTCCTAGCTTGATCGTACTCTCCGATAAGCACATGCTCTACGCGGGCATACCCAACGAGGTCAACCTGATCGTGAAGAACGTGGGAGATGAGACAGCCAGAAAGGTGAAGCTTCAACTCTCATCCAAGACGATCACGGTACTTGGTCCCACCCTCTTCGATCTAGGGGACATGATACCTGGCGATTCTAGGAGCATAAAGTTGAGCCTGCTACCATCAGAGGACAGCAAATCCTATAGGCTGAGCCTCTCGTTTACCTACACGGAGGAGGAAAAAGATAAGGATGTGACCAAGCAGCTCAACACCGAGGTCGGGTTTGGGAGGATAGAGGAAGCTAGGGTAGTCATCTCCTCAATGGAAGCCAGCTACAGCAAGGGCAAGCTGAGGATCAGGGGCAATTTAGCAAATGTCGGTAATAGACAGGCCGATAACATCAATGTGACCATAGAATCAGGGGTCTGCGTGGGCACATCCACTTACTTGGGGGAGCTGGATGATGGAGAGAGCACTGGCTTCGCTCTATCGTGTCAGGTCCCTGAGGATAAGCTTCCACCCAAGATAGGCGTAGTTGTAAAGTACATGGCTTCTCCAGAGAACTGGAAAGAGACTAGGAGGGAGGTCTCGGTTGAGGGACCCCAAGCAACCGAGCAACCGTCCAAGACGACGGTTACCATGACTGATCCCCGCTACGCGGTGGTCTGGGCTGTGGCTGGCTTGGTGATAGGGCTGATAGTGGGCAAAGTCATATTCGGCAGGAGGTCCGAGGAGATTGAAGTCCCGTGACATCGTGAAGTTCTCCTACAAGGCCATGATGAGCAGGAGGAAGAGGGCAGCGCTTACCCTGCTAGGGATATTCTTGGGAGTCTTGACCCTGACTGCAGTGATATCATTCGCCACAGGTTACGGTTTGGCCCTCAAGGACATATTCAAGGGCAGCAGCATGAGACTGATCTACCTCTCAGCTCGGGAGAAGATGTTCGACGACTTGGATGTCAGCAAGATAGAGGGAATGGAGGGGGTGGAGGCTGTGATGCCTCTGATAAGGATCCCAATGAACCTCACCATCTTAGGGAAGAGCAAGACCTATGTGGTCATGGGGGTCGATATGAACTATGTCGAGGATGTCTTCCCCGATATAGAACTCCTGTATGGAGATTGGCCCCCCAACCCAAAGGAGGAGGCTGTGGTGCTGGGATACAAGTTGGTAAACGAGCTACCTCCAGAAGAGATCGAGGGTTTGATAGGACTTAATGTGAAGGTGTCCTACGACGACACACTCACGACCAGGCCAAGGATCTATGGGATCGCTGCGCCTTACGGAACGTCCATAATAGCAGATGTTGACAGATCCATACTGGCACCCATAGACTATGCCATGAAGCTCTACGTCAAGCTGATGGGGCAGAGAAGCTACACGATACTGGCAATAGTAGCTGAGGATGTGGATAGCGTGGACAAGGTGGTAGACCAACTCAGCGATGAGTATGGGGACACAGCCTTCCCTATAGCCATGAAGGACATTCAGAAGCAGCTTGACACTGTGGTCAACATGTCACTACTGGTCCTAGGGGCGATAGCTGCCATGACCATAGTGGTCGCGTCGATAGGGATAATGAACGCGATGTTCACCGCGGTTACCGAGCGTACTAGGATAATAGGGGTGATGAGGGCAATGGGCGCCTCTCAGAGGGACATAGCCATATCCTTTCTCTTTGAAGGAATTCTGATGAGCAGCATGGCCATAATATCTGGTATGCTGCTCGGATATGGGGCCTCCCTGCTCTTGGCGACCGTAATGGGTCCAGGGGAGATGGGCGGACCACATGCCACCTCCTTCGTGATAACGCCCACCCTACTACCCGAGCACGCTATGGCCATAGCTGGTGTAACCCTCTTCATCACGATATTAGGCGCCCTTCCACCCGCCTTGCAGGCGGCGAGGCTGGAACCGGCTAAGGCGCTCAGGTTCGAGTGATCATTCCGGTCCTAACTCACCATTTCTTGTTTATGGATTCGGCCCAGAAGTATATCCTCTCAGCCAGATCTAGGATCGCATCCAAGAATCTGTCGTCTACCCTCATTGCACCTAGTTTATCTGATGTGATGAGGCCATACCTGAACTCGAACTCCTCCAATTCCGGCTCTCCCACCGAAGGTCTATACGCGTGGGGAGTCGTGAGATAGAGCCTCAGGACGTTCTCATGGTCGGCTTCGATTCCTAACCTGCTGAGCCCTGCCCTGAACGAGTGTATCATCGATTCCTTTATGAGCGTGAGATACCTCTCCACCTCGGAGCGTTCCCTTCTAGCCTCCTCCAGCAGCTCCTTTGCCCTGTCGAGATCGCTCAACCGGATCACCCCAAGTGGCGGGCCCGGCGGGATTCGAACCCGCGACCCCCCGGTTAAAAGCCGGGTGCTCTTCCATGCTGAGCTACGGGCCCGGATGGATTGTAAGGTCCTCCCCTAGATAAATCTTATCCTGCCCAATCCGGTTCACACCCACAGGAGAAGGGCCACAATTTGTGGAAGCATTGCCAACGCCAGCAAGGGTTTGGCCAGCCTGCTTGATCCCATTAGGGACGAGAGCATTGCCATGAGCTCGCTTCCCATGAACACAGCCTCCACTTCCCCCCTGTAACACTCAGCCTTTACCTCTTCCATGGATCCTATCGACTTCTTAACCAAGTCAATGAGGTAGGATGCTCTCTCCCTCAGGCACTCTTCGGTACGGCATTCGTTGCCGACCGGATTATACCTGTGCTTGGTGGAGATAGTCTCATGAGTATCGGTAGTGGATACTATCACCCTAACTCCTCGGGGAGCGAACTCATCTATCAGATCCCTGAGCTCGGGGACCATGTTGTTGCCGTCTATCATCATATAGGAGGCGGTAATATCGCCCACCCTCAAACTGACCACCCCAACCCCTCCGCGCCCTACGGAAGGCCAGCCAGGGTCATCCCATCGGTATCCCACTAACACTCTCTCCCGACATTCCCTTTGAAGGGCGGATCTCCCCACTTCTAAAAGGATCCTGACCAATTTCTGACCCAGTTCCGAGTCAATGAAGGCCATCTCGTACCAATCTCTTCTGAGCGAATCATGTCTATCCACAACTGACACATTAACCCCCAATTCCCTAGCTAAGACCCCCTCGATCTCATGTGGGATATCTTCGAAACTCTCTAGAGGCCTGCCCGAGACGGTGAAGAGCAGGGTGTCATCGAATCTCTGGGCACCGACCTCGAACCCATCATTTGAGGTGAACACCGGTTCCCCGATGCAGCAGGGCGTTACCTTACCTAATGACCTCACGATCTCCTCCAGTATCTCATCCGTGAACTTCGATGAGGCTAGATTTCTCTCGTGAGAACATGCTCTCCTCAGAAAGATAGGATTCAACCCCCTATCCCTGAGACGAGCTAAGACTCTCCTCGGGAGATCGTGGCTTCCCATCCTAAATGGACCAGGATGCACATCAATAGCTGTAATCACCGATTCACCTAGTTTTATGACATCAAAACTGGCGAAGCCCTTCACGCCCCTCTCCACCAACTTCTCCTCTAGAGAGGCCCCGGAATCCCCCAGTACGATATCTGCTAGAGCCCTGACACCATCGAATCCCTTGAGCCCTATAACTGGCTCGGTTATCGAACCCACAACTGCCCCCACGAGGCGAGCTGAGATCATCGATGAGATGAGGATCGAGAGAAGCTGGAGCGACAGTCCATTGACAGCGATCGCCTCCCCAGCTAGGATGAATGGCAGCAACTTAGATTTGGTAGATTTTCCCATGGACCAAGATATGAGAGAGGCAAGGAGGAGAGACGTGTAGCAAAGCGAATAAAAGGGGATAACCAATCCCTCAAGAAGAACCCCAAAGGCAAGTGGTGCCGTTACGAAAAAGGAGGTCCATAAGGATCTCCTCAGGTCGAAATACTCGGCGCTCCTCCAGACTGAGAACAAGGATGTTGTTGAGAAGAGAGCAGATGTGAACAGGTATCTCAAGGAAGACAGGTAAGCTCCTACTACATGAAGTCCACTCCACGGGAGTGTAACGGCAACAATATTGAGCAATAATGCCGAGTATATCCCCGGGAGGGTGAAAAGATCCTTACTCCTCTCAGTGGCAACATCCAGTGCCACATTATACCGCACTTCTATAACACCATCCCCTCATAATGCAAAAATCTTTTTATTTACGTGGGTGTAGATGTTAGCAAGGAGTCGGGAACCGACTCCCCATCCCCTTGGACGGCGCTGTGGGGGTGTTATCTCATGCCTAGAGTAAAGGGAATAACCGCGAAGGAGATAGAGATATTGAGGAAACTGGTGGAGAATGGAAGGATAACCTATACCCAGATAGCCAGAGAGCTCGGAATGAGCCCTGCTGGTGTCATGAAGAAGGTCAGGAAGCTCGAGGAGCTTGGTATAATAAAGGGGTACACCGCTCTCGTTGACCACGCTAAACTCGGTAAGGGGAACAAGTATATAATCCTGTTAGAGACGGAACCAGGCAAGCACACAGATGTGGCTAAAAAAGTGGTGGAGCTCCTAGGGAACTCGGTACTTGAAGTACATGAGATAACTGGTCAGTATGATGTGGTGCTCAAGGTCATAGCTGGCAGCCAATCCGAGTTGAACGATATACTCCGGAAGATCCAGAGCATACCCGGTCTCAGGGACACGAACACATCCCTCGTCCTCGACACCGTCAAGGAGAGGCCCTCTGTGGTTCCCGATGAGATACCCGGGATTACCACGAAGAAGAGATGATCAGAGCTCCATCCATTCTCCTCCAAGCGGTTGAGCATCAATCCCCCATTTTTTCAACCATTTAGCGAATTCCTCGCTGAACCCATAGACGGTCAGCACCTTCTCGGGGTTGGTGCCCATAACTATACTCACGAGCCCATCGAAATCGGCATGGGCACTCAGCGGGAAATCCTGTCTCCTCTTAGAGAAGAGGGCCCAGCCAGTCACCCTAGCCTTCCCATTGATCCTAGCCCTATGGGTGACTAGGACATGGGGCCCGTCAGTCGAAGTCTTATATTTGAGCCCGAACCTATCCCTGAGAGGTTCACTCACCTCGGCGACTCTTTCAGAGACCACGACCTCCACATTCGTGTACTTGTTCAGGAGAGCTATAACTTCTTGAGACTTTCCCACTAGGTATGCCTCTATGACAGGGGATCTACCGGAGGACACCTCCTCCGCGACCCACCTAGCTATATCCGTCCTCACCTTATGGGGATCGGGGAACCTGTATCTGGGATGCCCGTAGGTGGACTCGATTATCAGTACGTCCGAACTCGGGATCCTAGCGGGACTCTCCACCGTAAGCCCGCCGAGAGGATTCACATCCCCTGTATAAAAGATAGTTCTTCTTCCACAATTTATCAAGAACCCTGCGGATCCGTATATATGCCCAGCTGGGAAGGCATACACCTCTAAGGGTCCCAGTTCCACGCTCTCGTCGAAATGGATGATGTCCATGGTTCCATTTCCATACCTCCTCCGGATGAGAGCCGCGGTTCCCTCGGTAGCTATGATCCGCCCCAAGGGATTCCCCACATCCTTGGGTACGTGATCAGAATGAGCGTGGGATATGAGAGAAGGTACGTCTTTCACTGTCCTCACTGGGTCTAGGAGCAGCTTTCCTCCACAGTCGAGTTCTATGCCGTTTCTGAACCTTATTCTCATCTCCTGAACTCACCATTGCAAATTTATTAGTGTGGTCCAGCTCCCCGAGCGCGGGGGTAACATGCCCAAGGGTAAGAAGGATAAGAGCTTCATGCCGATGTCCGTTGCTGGTATCCTGACCTTCAGCACAGACGAGGCAGGCGGCTTAAAGGTCCCCAAGTGGTTCCCCGTCTTGCTATCGGTCGTAACGGGCGTCGTCATAATAGCTCTTCAGCTCATGTGAGCAGGTAATGCCGATGAGAATATCCGAGGCCCAAGAGCTGATAAGAAAGATTTACGGCGAGAGAGACCGTAAAAGAGGCGTTAAGGGAACCGCTCTCCACTTGGGGGAGGAGCTAGGGGAGCTCTTCAGGTCTCTGAGGACCTCCGATGACGACAACCTCAAGGAAGAGTTTGCCGATGTTCTCGCATGGCTGCTAAGCCTAGCCGATCTTCTCTCCATAGATTTGGAATCTGCTTTTGTTGAAAGATATGGAAAAGGATGTCCCAAATGTGGATCGATCCCCTGTAGGTGCCCGGAGGTGTGACACGTGTCCATGAAGTTCCTGCATGTCAGCCCTGATGACGCATTGATCTATGCTAGAAGGCTGGCGGATTCCGTAATAAATTCGGGTTTCAAGCCCGACACGATCGTGGCGATACTCAGGGGCGGAGTGGTGATAGCTAGGCTCCTGAGCGATTTCTTGGATGTGAGGGATATAAGGAGCATAAGGGTGGTTCATTATGAAGCCCTCGACATCAGGGAAGGAGCTGAGGTCGTGGAACCCCTTCCCACGAGACTAGACGGTAAGAAGGTCTTGCTAGTGGACGATGTAGCTGACACGGGAGACAGCCTCATCGTGGCCAAGGAACACTTGGAGGAGAGGGGAGCTGCTGAAGTTAGGGTAGCTACCATGCACTACAAGCCTTGGAGCAAGATTAAGCCGGACTATTACTCGGAGGAGACGGATGCTTGGGTCATATATTTTTGGGAATACGCTGAGACCGTCAGATACTTCTTTATGAAGTACGGTGATAAGGGCCAAGATTACATATACGAGGTACTGAGGCAAGCGGGAGTGCCTGATGATATCGTGAGGTGGGTAGTGGAAAATGAGGGGTACGTACGATAAGATCGTGGAGCTGGCCACGAGGAGGGGTTTCTTCTGGCCATCCTCTAGGGATGTCTACTCTGGGGCTCCCGCGGGCTTCTATGTTTACGGGCCTCTAGGCCTCAGGATGAAAGAAAAGATAGTCTCCCTCTGGAGGAGGGAGATAGTGCTTCCCGAGGGAGTACATGAGATAGAGACCCCTAACATACTTCCACTCAAGGTATTCGAGGCTTCGGGCCACTTGGAACACTTCTTCGACAAGCTAATAGAGTGCAAGAGGTGCCACTCGAGGTTCAGGGTTGATAAACTGATAGAGGAAACCTTGGGTATAGAAGAGAACTTGGAGGGACTTTCGGACGAAGAGCTGATGAAGATCATAGTGGATAACGGGATAAAATGTCCCAAGTGCGGTTCCAAGGAGTGGACTGGAATAAAGAAGTTCAACCTGATGTTCACCCTCTCGGTAGGTGCTGAGGCCGAGGAGCCCAACGCCGCGCTGAGGCCGGAGACAACTCAGGGGAGCGTGGTGGAGTTCAGGAAGTCATACATGACCATGAGGGGGAAACTTCCCTTCATCCTCGGACAGGTTGGAAGGGTCTTCAGGAACGAGATCTCCCCGAGAAGAGCCTTGATAAGGATGAGGGAGTTTCAGCAGCTGGAGATTCACGTGTTCTTCGATCCGGATAATCCCGACGAGATGTACCGCGAGAAGCTCGAACCCTACATGGACTACAAGATAAGGTTCCTCAGGAGGGAGGACAGGGAGACGGGGAGAATAGTGGAGATGACCGCTAGAGAAGGTCTCGAGACAGGCTACACCATAAACCACCTTATAACCTACTGGCTGGTTCTGTACCAGAAGTTCTTCAGCGAGGTGCTGGGCTTTCCTCTGGAAAGGCTCCGATATAGGGAGCTCATAGAGGGTGAGAAGGCCCACTATGCTCTAGCCCACTGGGATCTGGAGGTCTATACCGAGGACTTGGGTTGGGTCGAGCTGGTCAACAACGCCTACCGCACGGACTATGATCTGTCTGGCCACATGAAGGTCTCAGGAAACGATCTCAGGGTCACCAGCCCCGACGGCAAGAGGAAGCTCCTACCGCACCTCTACGAGCCATCCATAGGCTTGGATAGGGTGTTGTTCCATGAGCTGATGCTTGCCTACAGGGAGGACGAGGAGAGGGTCTGGCTGCAGCTTCCGAGATACCTAGCGCCCATCGAGGTGGCGGTCTTCCCACTAATGAAGAAGGATGGAATGCCCAAGAAAGCTAAGGAGATCTACAGGATGTTAATATCGGAGGGCTTCGTGGCCTTCTATGATGAATCAGGAACTATAGGCAGGAGATACAGAAGGATGGACGAGGTGGGTACCCCGGCCTGCGTTACGGTGGATCACCAGACGATGGAGGACGAGACAGTCACCCTCAGGGATCGAGATACTATGGAACAGGTGAGGGTGAGGATCGTGGAGCTACCGGCCAAGTTAAGGAGCTTCATATACGAGGGGAGGAACATCAAGGACCTCCTGTGAACAGCCTGCTACAGACCGGGCACTTGGGATCCCTCTCCACTTTTATTTCCGTGTACTCCATCGTCCTGAGATCTCCCATCAGCAACTTACCTTTAAGAGAGGGTTCCATGCCAGCTAAGTACTTCACGGCCTCCACGGCTGCTATGGAGGCGACCTGAGCCGGAGTCATCCCCAAGACCGGAACAGGGCCCCTGTCTTGGACGTTTGGGAACATGCACCTCAAGCAGGGAGTCTCCCTAGGAACTATGAACGTTACTGCGAAATAAAAGCCGGAGATAGCGGAGTAGATGAAGGGAATCCTGTGAGAAACGGAATACTCATTTATCAGGTACCTAGTGGCGAAGTTGTCCGTCGCATCGAGTACTAGATCGACCCCCGAGAGCACATCGCCTATATTACCCTCGGTGAGGGGCTCGGGTATTCCCTCCACCTCTATCTCCTTATTCCTCCTCTTGATCTCCCTTTCAGCAACTAGAGCCTTGGGTAAACCCACGTCATCCTCCCCGTACAGGATCTGCCTGTGAAGATTATCCAAACTGACGAGATCGCCGTCTATTAGCCTTAGATTAACTCCAGCACCTCCCAAATAGAGGGCCAAGGGAGAACCTATACCTCCCAGCCCCACGATTGCTACGAGTGAATTACTCAGCCTCCTCTGACCATCTTCCCCTATGAGTGGGATCTGCCTATCGTAGCGTGACATCCCTCAACCACCTCTCATACGCCTCCCATACCCTCTCCACGGGGAGGACCACTATCTCGGGAACATCGTAAGGATGTATCCCGGTCAGATACTCTATCAACCTATCCATCAATTCATCAGCGGTCTTGATAATCAGGAGGAACTCTTGAGCCCTCTCTATCTTCCCTTTCCACCAGTACAAGCTTCTAACTTGGAAGAAAGAGATGCATGCAGCTAGCTTCTCTCCTAACAGTGAGGACGCAAGTTTCTCGGCATCTCCCTCCCGCTCCACAGTAGTCAATACTATTTTCAGGCGAGATCACCCCCAATCAACTACTTGGACAGGAACTCCTCTATTGAAATGCGCTCGCTCCTCAGATCTATCTCAACCAGTTCCCACCAAATGGGGAAGGCCACATTGTATACCTTGGTATTGCCGACTCTAGCGGTCTTACTCCCGTTGTGAACATGTCCGTGGACAGCAACGTCTACGAGCCCCTCTTTCATGTACCTCTCGAACCCCCTGTGGCCCAAGTACCTCCAAGCCCTGGGATTCTCACCCTTCATGGTCTTCGTCGTGGTGGCGTAGTGGGTAAGGAGAACTGTTACATCAACCTTTTCCCTGAGCTCTCTGAGCATCTCTCCTATCACCCTCAACCTCTCGCTGTAGATCTTCTCTATCCCTGGGATGTTTCTCTTTTGCCACGTAGTAGGGAGTTCCAGACTCCCTCTGGACCCAACTATGCCTACCCTCCGCCCCTCCACCTCCAAAACTATGCTCTCATCATCGAGAAACGTTACCTCAGGGTTCTCCTCCCTTATGGCATCCTTCACACTATCGTACTCGTCATTGCCGAAGACAGCCACCATCCTGACATCTCCTAGACCCTCCAAGACATCCACTACCCTTCGATACTGCTTGTAGTTCCCTCTATCTACCATGTCACCTGCTATCAGGATGAGGTACTCTCCTTTCTGCTTCCTACTCACAGCATTCTCTAGATCCTTCAGCCATACGGGCGCATGTACATCGGACACTGCCAGCACTTTCATTTTCAACCTAGTGCTGGATATGCATCATCCAATTAAACTACTACGTCGTTTGGAATTCACGTGAGAAAAGGCAGGGTCAGGTCTATCCTAGAGTCGATGGTGTGGGATCCTAGGGTGAAGCCTGAAGAGTTTAGAATAGTATTCGTGAGCAGAGGGTCCTCAAACGACCTAGAAGAGGTGAGAGGGGACGAGATCGAAGTGAGGAGCGATAGGGTGATACTGAAGGACGGAAGGGAGATACCACACCATAGGATTGTTGCTATCTGGAGGGGAAGGGAACTCCTTTACCTCAAGGAGGACGTATGAAAATCTTAAAAATTTTTTATGTGATGCTCGGGAATTGAACGGGATGGGTATGTCCACCAAGGCAATCTCCCTTACTATAGCGTTCATAGCTTTAGTAGGGATCCTCCTGAGCTTCTATACGGAGTTCGTTCAGGGCATCAGACCGTGCCTCTCCTGCTATACCCTTAGGTTCAGCTACATCGCGATATTTCTAATATCACTGGCTTACTTCAAGTTTAAGAGGGCATCCTACTTGATTCTAGCCATATCCCTGCTCATCATCGGCATTTCCAGCTGGGGGATACTCGGTTTCTTGGGATACCAGAGTAATCCGTGTATAGAGGCGTGCACCCTATCTATCGAGCTAAACGTGAGCTACAGACTGTTCTCCCTAGCCCTGCTCGGGGGCATCATAGAGTTAGTCCTAGCGCTGCTACTAATCAGGTACGGTAGTTGAGGATCGTTTCCGGTGTCTAATCCTAACAGTAACTCAGATAATGTTTCTATATGATGGCGAATGAACCTATTTATCTATATAATATGGCCACTATTATCTAAAACGTTTAACTAATCTACCGGATCCCTCCGAAACTTATATATAGTGTAGTCAAGCTTAGCAACGCGGTGTCGGCATTGGTGGAGATAACATGTCCATCATGCGGCTATGAATTCTACTTGGACGAGGAGGACTACGAGGGAGAAATACAGTGCCCCAACTGCGGAGCCCTTCTCGGAGTCAAGATAGAGAAGGGAGAGGTGAAAGAGGTTATACCTCTTGAGGAAGGGATAGAAGAGGAGGAGTGGCTCGAAGACGAGGACTTCTGGGAGGAAGAAGAGGAAGAAGAGATATTCTGGGAGGAAGAAGAGGAAGAGTTCTGACCGAAACTAGCAAGCGTTTTTCCTTACAAATCCCTCCAAAAATGAGAAAGGTGAGGGGTTCAGTAACCCGCTTTCTTCAGCAGGGTTTCCCACTGTCTGTCTACCCATTCTTGGAACTTCTCTATCATCCACTTGTTCTCAGGCTTGAACATGTGCCTGAACCTTCCTTGAAGCTTCAAGTACTCCTCGACGGGCTTCTTCCTGTCGGGATTCTTGGCTATGGATACGCTCGGACCGGTGAGCCTGTACTCCCCATCCACGACCTCGTAGAGAGGAAAGACGCATGTCTCGACGGCCAGCTTCATAATCTTCACCGTATCCTCTGGGGCGCTTCCCCAGCCGAGTGGACATGTGGAGAAGGCGTGAATGAATGCTGGACCCTCCGCCTCGAAACCCTTCCTGAACTTGACGAGCGCATCGTTCCAGTAGGCAGGAGAAACTGTAGCTGCATAAGGTATCCCGTGAGCCACCATTATGTCCATTATCGGCTTCTTGAAGAGGGGTTTACCCTTGATCACCTTGCCTACTGGAGTGGTGGTGGTCCTCGCTCCGAAGGGCGTTCCACCTGACCTCTGTATACCGGTGTTCATGTAAGCCTCGTTGTCATATAGCACATACATGATCTTATGCCTCCTCTCAAAGGCCCCGGATATCGCCTGCAGTCCTATATCGTAAGTACCTCCATCTCCACCAAGCACTATCACGTCGTAATCCAATTCTACATCGGGATCTCCATCGAACCTGTTCACCCTAGCTAGCTTCTTTCTAGCGGCTTCCACTCCGGACCCGACAGCTGCGGCGTTCTCAAAGGCATTGTGAGCCCAAGGGATGTTCCAAGAGGTGTACGGGAATATGGTCGTCGCTACTTCAACGCATCCCGTGGCATTTATCCAGACTAGCGGCTTTCTAGCTGCCATGGCTATCTGCCTTATTATTATCCCCGCGCCGCAGCCTGCGCACAACCTGTGACCGGACTCAACAGGCCTCTTCTGACCCTCTATCCTCGCCAGTTCCTTTATATCCGGCCTCCATACAGCCTTAGCTACCATCACTCCCTCACCCCCAGATACTTGATAACAGGCTTCTCTGGCTCTTCTCTAGCCTCAAGGAGTTCGTTGAACGCCTTCTTTATCAGTTTGGGCGGTAAATCTCTTCCTCCAAGCCCGTACACATAGTCGTATACGGTGGGCTTCGAGGAGGAGCTGTAAAGGGCAGATCTCACCTCCATGAATACGGGACCACCCTCGGCCCCGAAGCTCAACGATCTATCAAGGATACCTACAGTGCTGATCTTAGAAAGTTCCTTCCTAATCATGTCAGCTGGGAAAGGCCTGAATACCCTCAACCTTATGGCACCCACCTTCTTCCCCTCACTCCTCAGCTCGTCCACAACCTTCCTCACCACACTCATGGTTGAGGAGAGGCCCAGCAGCACGACATCCGCGTCCTCCGTTTTATAGGGGATCATGTGGACGGGCTCGTAAGACCTTCCGCTTATCTCAGCGAACTCCCTGTGAACCTTCTCTATGATGGGGATGGAAGCCTTCATGGCCTCATTCTGCTGGACCTTATGCTCGAAGTAGTAGTCGAACAAGTCCAGTGGCCCGAACGATATCGGATACTTCGGGTTCAGCATCAGTGGTATCTCCTTCTCCCCATAGATGTGGGGTAGCTTGATCCTTGGGATCTTCCTGATCCCGACGAAGTTTGAAACAACCTCATCAGGAAGAACCGAGACGTTTTGCAGTGTATGAGATATGGTGAATCCGTCTAAGGTTACCATGACAGGTAACATCGCCTCCTCAGCTATCCTGAAGGCCATTATGGTGTTATCATAGGCCTCCTGCGCATCTTCGCTGTAGATCTGAATCCAACCGGAGTCCCTAGCTCCCATGCTGTCACTATGATCATTATGAATGTTTATCGGCGCGCTCAAAGCTCTGTTAACGACGGCCATGACGACCGGAGTCCTAGTGGAAGCGGTTATGTACAAGATCTCCCACATTAAGGCTAGACCGTTTGCAGCAGTGGCAGTAAACGCCCTCGCCCCAGCGAGAGCCGCCCCCCAGCTCGCACTTAGGGCGCTGTGTTCGCTTTCTACCCTTATGAATTCCATGTCCACCTCTCCATTGTGGACGAACTCGGATATTCTCTCCACAATTATTGTTTGTGGAGTTATCGGATAGGCTGCAACCACATCCACATTGCTCTGCTTCACAGCCCAAGCGACAGCCTCATCTCCATTAAGGGCCATCATGGTTTGACTAACCAACTTCTGAACCACCATAAAACTCACCCCTCATATCCTAACCATCTCTATTGCCTTAGTGGGGCACTCCGTAGCGCATATCCCGCAACCCTTGCAGTGATCCAAGTCGGGAACGGGAACTCCCTCCCCATCCCACCTGTACACGCTGTCAGGGCAGTACATCCAACAGAGCCCACACTTCACACACTTGCTCTCATCTATCTTGGGCTGGAATACCGCCCACTCCCCAGTGGGGTATTCCCTCGCACTCAAGAAGGGAACTGCCGCCATGGGGAGATCCTTCCACCCAACCATCGGCGTGCTCATACACTCACCACCTCCTTGGCGGGATCTGACTTGGCCTCCTTCATCGCCCTCTTGAGAGCGTTAATGTTCTTCTCACCTACGGAGCCGGGCCATCTCCACAATATACCCTGCTCTAGATACTCCACAGGTAGCAGGTTAGTTGCAGCAAGTAGCATCCCCAGCATCGTTGTATTGGGAGAGGCCCTGCCTATCTCCTCCAGAGCGATGGTCGTGGCATCGACGGACCACACATGAGCCTCATCTGGCAAGTCAAGTTCTTCTCTCAACTCAGAAGGAGATTTCTCGCTATTAGCTAGGAAGTAACCGCCCTTCTTTAGGCCGCTTAGTAGTGACGTCATGTACCTGGGCTTTAGCAGGCTTGGATCTATCACTATAACAATATCCGGCTCGTAAATGGGTCCCCTATCCACTATAGGCTTATCATCGATCCTGTTGAACGCGGTAACCGGGCCACCTATCCTCTCAGGACCGAACTGCGGGAAGGACTGCGCGTATTTACCCGCTTTAATGGCTGAATAGGCGAGTACGGCAGACCCGCTCCAAACACCTTGTCCTCCTCTACCGTGCCATCTTATCTCAATCAGGGGATACCACCCCTACAGTATGACCATCTTTAAGGGTAAAAAGATATCTAGATTGTCCATTCTTAAGCTTGAGAGGTTTCTAGATCTCTTTTTACACAAAAACAGTGTATGATTAACGTGAAGGCCCCTATTGATTATTATATGTAAACATTTATCTGCCCCACAGGGGTCCCTCCCGCGTCACCTACATCTAATTAATGCGTATAGCCACTTACTGGTAGGTTCTTTCACCCAAGAACCTAGGGGCTAAAATAGACAGCAGAAGCGATGTCGTGGCCTCGGTTGTCGGACCGATTGCTATAGCACCACCACCTGCTACGGGAAGGAATAAACCCACAAATCCCAGAATGAACGCCTCCATAGGAGGGAACCCGAATATCAGGTAGAGGATCCACGATGTCAATATGTCGTAGAGGAAGGTGGACAGATATGCTACTACAAAGATGAATACACGTTCTTTAATCCGTAATCTAGCCCAGATTGCCCCTATAGCTCCCGCTAGACCACCATCGACTAGGGTCCAGATGCCCAGCCCGATTACACTATCGGACACTAAAAAGGAGAGGAATCCCACGCCGAAACCAACATCACTCCCGTAAAGCATACCAGCTAACATCGTAAAGAGTAGAGGTAAGTTAACGAACTGAAGAGGGCCTATAAGGACATGCTTCCCTATCCTAGCGGCCACAGCTAGGGCGCTCCATACACCTATCTGTGCGGTCACTTTTGAAAGTGAAGCCTCTTTTTCATCCCTATTCATTGTCATCATCCCAATTTAATGTAAATTTTAGTTAGATTAACCGTGTTTTTCGATGGCATGAGCCTCGGCCATGTGAGTTTACATGATGGAATTTAAATAGATGAGTGGTCGGTTATTCCGGTGTAAGCATGGGCCACGCGCACAACCACTCCCAGAGGGTCATTGACGAGCAAACGGCGTCTCAGCTTAAGGCCAGATTTGACGCCGAGATGGTCCGACCTATTGAGCTGGTCATGTTCAAAGGCGTGGGCAACGAAGAATACTCCCAATGGACGGAACAGCTGCTAAGGGAGCTGGACGACCTATCCGACAGGATAAGGGTCGAGATACACGATGTTACCCTAGAACCCGAACTCATAGAGGAGTTCAAAGTAACGAAGACACCCACGATTCTAATAGACCCTAGATCTGGATACAGGATAAGGTACACAGGCGCTCCAGCAGGATATGAGGCTTGGGCATTCGTGGAGACCATGATACTGGTGAGCAGAGATGATAGTGGCCTCTCGGATCGGGTCAGGGAGATTCTCAAGGAGGCTAGGAACTACGGTAAAGAGGCTCATATAATGATATTCGTGACTCCAACGTGTCCTTACTGCCCGAATCAGGTCCTCCTAGCCAATAAATTTGCCATAGAGTTAAAAGGACAGGTCGAGGCAGACTGCGTAGAGGCGTACGAGAATCCCGACCTAGCTGATATGTTCCATGTCTCTGCAGTTCCTCATAATGTGATAACCGTGAGAGACAATGGTAAGGAGATACCAAAGGAGGTCTCTATAGGGGTGCAACCGGAGGAGAAGTACGCAATGGATCTGATCAAGGCTCTGAGGGAATAGAGTATGGATTATCACATCCTCCTCACGAACGATGATGGGCTTCATTCTGCCCCTTTCAGGGCTTTTTGGACTGGTCTAATGGAGAGGAAGATCGGTAAGGTGACTGTTGTTGTCCCCGAGCACGAAATGAGCGCGGCCGGAAAAGGAATAACTCTTCACAAGCCTCTCAGGATAAGGAAGCTTCCTGTAAAGGTTAGGGGTTTCGGGTACAGGGAAGCGTTCACAGTTAGCGGAACCCCTGGAGATGCCGTCACCGTTGCTGTAAAATATATAATGGACTCAGAACCAGATGTTGTGGTCTCCGGTGTAAATGTGGGCGACAACATAACCTTGGACAACATATTCACGAGTGGTACCATAGCGGCAGCCCTGCAAGGCACGATAATGGGGATAACATCATCCGCATTCAGCGTGGAGATACCCGCTGGACAGCCCAGCCGCCCGGTGGACAGGTTTCTACCTCAAGCCAGACTAGCGGCAATTATAACGGAGTGGTTGGTTAGGAAGGGACTGCCGGAGGGCGTAGATCTACTCAACGTGAACTTCCCTTACAAAATATCAGAGGACACGCCCATAAGGGTAACTAGGCTAGCTAGAATGAAGTTTGAGAACTATGTACTGGAAAGAATAGATACTAGAGGGAATCCTTACTATTGGTTGGGTGGAAATCCGGTTCCAGTAACTGAGAAGGATAGGGGCACCGATCTTTACGCTCTAATGGTGGAGAGAGCAGTCTCCATAACCCCCATAAGCTTGGATCTGAGTGTAAGGGAGCTAAACTGTGAAGAGCTGAATAGAAAAAGGAGAAGGGCCTTGGAGGAAATCGCCTCCTTGGTGGATCAGCTCAAGGGGTATCTCATGGATTTGACCGGAAAACACTCACACGTTCAGGAGGAAGAGACCTCCTCTCTTTAGATCCCTTTTCAGCTCCCCTTCAAGTTCTATAATCGCAATTTCACACGTCCCTCCGACGTATCCCTCGACAAGATGGCCCGCCACTGTTCTCTCCTTATTCCCCAAGACCACATGGATGTGAGCAAAGGGCTTCCCTTCCCTGAGGCTCACATTCCCAGCTAGGGAGGCTAGCTCCATTGGCGTATCCACATCAAAGGTCTCGTACTCCTCCTTCTCTGGATTGAACACGGCAAGTTTAGCCTTGCTCAACAGTCCCAAGCCAGATAGAACCGCCCCTCCTATTCCCGCCTCGGAGCAGGCCTTAATTACTGAGGAGACGACCTCCTCTCCCCGATCCACTCTGATCACATGTACCTTCCTGACGCCGAACGACTTCAACTCAACCACCCGCACTAGTCTGTATGGGATACATAATAGGGGTAGCCTCCCCGGCCGTGACTATTATGGTAGCATTGGCCTTGGCTATGTCCTTTAACCCCTCTAGGTAGATGACTAGTGGTGCTATCTTATCCGGATCGGCTCCCGATCTAACTAGTATGTCTATGGATCTCGCCGTCCCATTGGCTATTATGATCCTTGACTTAGCCTCACCCTCGGCCTCGAGCACCTTGGCAGTGGCTGAGGCGTTAGCGAGTATTATGGTCCTGTTCCTGTCGTAGTAAGCAGCTATCATCCTCTGCTGAGATGTTAGCTTCTCCTGAATGGCCTTCAGGAATTCCTCAGGAAGCTTTATGTTCCTGACGTAGACCTCATCTATCACTATACCTCCGCCTGTCGTCTCGTCCTTGGCGAACACCTCTTGGAGGAAGCTGAATATCTCACCGCTAATCCTGTCCCTAGCTACGGGTACTTCGGCAGCCTCGTACTTGGAGAGAACGTCTCTGGCGATCTTCCTTATCTCAGGTATTATCAGCTTCTCCTCGTAGTCCAGAGCTGGGTAAGATTCCACGATCTTTGGTACCGAGCTCGGGATTATGTGCCACCTTACAGTCAGGTCCACCCAAGCCTGTAGTCCATCTTTGGTGAGTGATTCTATAGCCGGATAGTCTCCTATAGCGCTACCGTAACCGTGCTGGACAGCGTTGACATCGGTCCACATGTGGACGGCGTCCGTGGCAATGTAGACCTTCTTGACCGACTGCCAGGGCATCTTGAAGGCGACCTTAGGCCCTATAACTGGCCCCGATATATCACCTGTGAAAGGATCCACTGTCACGGCTGCATAACCCAGTTCAACGGTATATACACTCAGGAAAGAGGCTATCAGCAGGAGGATCACAAGGGCAGCGGCTAACAACACTCTACCACTAATTTTAGGCTGGTAGGGAAGTTCAGGCGTATACACAGGTATCTCGTCGTCTCTTCCAGGCATCTTTCAGCTCCCACTATAGTGAGATGTTTCGTCTTTTAAGTTAGCATGCAGATGGGGCGTTATGGATGTGGACGCTAACCGTGGTAAGGGAGACCCTTCTCTTCCTCCTCCGGTTTATACTCGGCTCCTTCACTGAGCTTTATTTCTTCCTTGATTACCTCTTCCGCCATCTCCGCTTCCCTCTCCAACTCCTCTAAGTCCATATTCAGGCCATACAGAGCATCGATTACCTCCAATACCATCTTAGACGCCTTGGGATCGGGAAAGGCGCCGCTGGTAGTTCCGAGGAGACAGGCGCTCGTTAACCCCCTGAGATCAGCGAGCCCAACTAGGAGACCAGCTGCTCCAGTCACATAACCGCCGGTTAGGGGCTTGACACCAATAGACTCCAAGACCTTCATGAAGTCCTCGTCGTTAGTGCAGGCGAAGACCCCCGTCACATCGGGCGATCCTGGAACGTACCCACCCATGGTAATGACCGTGGTAACCCCCAACTCCTGAGCGAAGTCCAGCACGAGTTCCCCTATCTTATATTGGCCGAAGGCGATTGGCTGAACCTCGGAGGTGAGCACCAAAACGTCATTCTCAGGTCCCTCAACTAGGTAGATCTCGTAGGTAGGTGGTTGTATCTCATCCCCCTCAACCCTCACACCGGAGGATCCATCCGGCAGTGGCAGGTAATCGCTGTAGATGACCGCTATCTTCTTGGCTTCGGACTTTCTAATGAGATAGCTGGCAGCTATCTTCCCCACTAGACCGAGCCCTGGGACCCCCTGTATCAGGATAGGATCCCTCGGCGCTACTTCCTCTAGTCTTACTAGTTCAACGTATCCCACCGAGCTCCCCATTAGGGAGCCCTTAACTCAATATTAAACAATAGGCCTACCTCTGGGATACCGATGCAATATGTAGTCGTGGGGCATGGCACAGCCGGGCAGACAGCTGCAGCCGTTTTGAAGAAGGTAGATCCGGATTCGGAAGTTTACGTGATAGAAAAGGGAAAACACGTCTCCATTCATCCATGCGCCTTACCTATGGTCTTGGGAGGCAGACTACCTCTGGAAGCGGTCATAGAGACGGCACCAAAGGGAAGGATTAACGTGCTGCTCAGATCAGAGGCGAAACACATTAACTTGGAGGATAAAACCCTTATCTTCGAGAGGGATGGTGAGACAGATGAGATACCTTACGATCGGCTGATAATAGCTACCGGGCTCAAGCCCATATTCCCCAAGGTCGAGGGCATTGACCTAGAAGGGGTCGGAACCGTGTGGGACGTCGAATCTGTCGAGAGGCTCAGCAGAGTCTTGGGAAACAGGGTGGTCGTGGTTGGTGGTAGTGCCACGGGAATAGAGGTCGCGGCAGAGCTAGCTAGAACTGGCCGAGATGTAACGCTAATAGAGGCCATGGGACAGCTCATGCCCGGGAAGATAGATCCCCCAATAGCCTCATCCGTAGCCAAGGCGCTCACCGACATGGGAGTCAAGGTAAAGCTGAAGACGCCCATGACTAAGCTGGAGGGATCGGGCGGCAGACTCCGATCCGTTGTAACACCTACCGGGAAGATAGAGGCCGAAACGGCCGTGGTCGTCATAGGAGCCAAGCCTAATTCAGATTTAGCCGCTGCATCAGGGTTGAAGATAGGCGACACGGGTGCCGTCAAGGTGGACGATTATCTCTTCACATCCGACCCTCATGTCCTCGCAGCAGGCGACGTCGCTGAGGTGAGGGATTTCGTAACGGGTCAGCCGACGGCAACCGGTCTGGCATCAACGGCTCTTGTTCAAGGTAGAATAGCGGCTGAGAACGCAGCAGGCCTTAAAGTCAGATACAAAGGGGCTCTTTCCCCGTATTTGGTCTCTGTGGGTATCTACTGGTTCGGTGGGGTCGGTATATCGGCTAGTAAGGCGGAAAAACTCGGGATAGAATATAGAGCATTCAGATTTGCTGGATCCGACCTCCCGAGATACATGCCGGAGAGGGACAGATTCGTGGTGTGGCTGGTGACCGATCCCAAGGGAAAACTGTTGGGCGCTCAGGTCTTCGGGAGGAGGGGGGTGAGGGAGAGGGTAGTCTTCCTGACAGCCGCCATTTACGCGGGCTTCTATGTGCAGGACATGAGGCTGATGGAGTTCGCTTATCAGCCAGAGGTATGTGACCTTTTAGATCCAGTTGCAGTGGCTGCGGAGGGGATGAGCAGGAAGTACCGGCTATTGGAATCTACCAGTGACCAGCTTGGCTAGCAGCCCTCCGGGCCTCTGGCCCACCCAGTAAACTTCCTTATCTAGCAATCTAGCTAAGAAAGCGATTAGAGAGGTATCTGGATCCGAGCAACCGCCATCGATCACCACGGAGTCGACGCTTAGAATGGTTTTAACGACCTCTTCCCATCCCTTATCGGTCTCTATCGGAACTCCATCGGGGAGGGAGTAACATCTAGGGAGATAGGCAATCTTATTAGTCATTAATCTCACCCAAGATGGAAGCGATTACATTCCTGGGATCCTCAAGGGCAAGCAACATATCTCTCGTGTCCACGATGAAGGAATCAGGATCCCTAAGTATGTTCGTCACGAGACGCTCGGCTTCCTCTAACTTCCTAGATCTCCAGATAGGAAAACCTCTCTCCCTCAGATACTCGTTGACATACAATCTCACATCAAGCGGAAATACAGATATGGAGGGAGTCCCCAAGAGAGCTGCCTCCCGTGCCATGGTTCCCCCACCAGTTATCACTAGGGAAATCTTGCTGAAGAGGTCCAGAGTGTCAACAGCACCCCTTAAAACTAAGAGCCTTCCCTCCCTGAAGGCCCTCATTTTAGTAAGTTCCTCGACTTGACTCTCGTACCTCGGTTTGACTATAACCTCCGCTCCCATCTCTAGTACAGCCTTTACGAGTTCCAGCGCTATAGACCTACCCCTCCCAAGCAAATAGGAGGCGCCACTCTCCTCGGGCCTTATAAATACCTTGAACTCCCTGCTCTCAGGCAGGGTCGATAGAGCGTAATCTCTTACCCAAGCGACCTCATCCACGCCAGCATAAGAGATCAAGGAGTCCTTAGAAGCCCCTAATCTAAGCATCTCATTCTCCGGGATGGCTTCTGGATAAACGACTCTCCAAGATAAGGGAAAGGTCAGCCTAGCGACATGATACGAATGGGGTGTGTCATTCATGGTGACGGCCTTGATAGAGAGGCCGAAAGCCACTCTAACAGCCTCAGGTGAGGAGAAAGATATCAAAACGTCCGGATCAAAGTCAAAGGCGGTATCTAGCAGTAGTTCGACTCTCTCAGCGTATGATAGGAGCTTATCCTTGAGCCCCCCGATGGCATACTTCCCCACGACCTTATGCCTGCTCCCCAGCTTTTTCAGCAGGGATACTGACTCCTCCAATCCCTTTACAGTTATTAGGTAGTCTGAATTCAGGAAAGAAGCTATAGCCGACATCAATCTGGCCTGTTTGGGAGTTATGACGTCGAGCCATACCTTCATCCAGCACCTTCCTTCCCTGACTCTCTCTTCAAAGACTCCAGTGTTATTTCAAGGAACGAGAGACCCTCATCAAGAAGCTTCCGCCCTGACTCGGTTATCTCGTAGTAGTTTCTCATCTTGCCTGTCTCTTCGCCCTTCCTCTTTGACATCTTCACATATCCCTTGGATTTGAGGGACCTCATCACTATGTACGCAGTTACTCTAGCCGGTCTCCATCCGAACCTCTCCTCTATTAGATCCGATATCTCGTAAGGATATGCCGGTCTCTCCCTGAGAATGGATAGCACGTATAACCAGAGATTCTCCTTCGTTAGCTTGTCTTTCAACCTCTGAAGGGGTGCGGGGAGCCTACCCGACGTACTCCGCGGACTCATCCATCTCACCGTGTCCTCCTAGTTCCTCCCTGATCCTGCGTTCTATTTCCTTTATCAACTCACTCTTTATCCTTTCTATCTCCTCTATCTGCTTGTCTATCATCTCAAAGTCCAAGCCCAACGAGAAGGTCTTGTCCAAGACCTCAAGCACTCCTTTCGCTGCCTTGGGATCCGGTGAATAATCAGGAGCCACTCCACTCAGTACCACACTGTTTAATCCCCTTATTTTGGCCATACCCAACATCGAACCAGCTAGACCTATAACAGACTTGATCAAGCTTTCCTTAAGGGCACCAGCACTTAAAAATCTACCCAGTAGTTCCTCATCGTCGCCGAAAGCCAGAACCTTACCAGCATAGTTCTCATCCACGAAACCCGTCACCACCACAGTCTTAGTGACCCCCATCCTATCGAGGATCTCCAAGACCTTGCTCGCAACTTCCATTCCCCCCCATGGAACCGGCTGGACATCGCTGGTCACTAAGGCTATTGATGGATCTTTAGCTTGAAACACGGATATTGACGGGAGTGTGAACCTCCCCCCCTCGAGCACTGAAATGCCCACCATGTTGTTGGGAAACATGAGGTACTCCGAGTAGATCTTGGCTACTGGAACCGGATCTAAATTCTTTATCAGGTAAGTTATCACTTGCTCACCGACATTGGCCATGCCAGGGAACCCAAGCACGGCCACATCGGCCTTCAAAGGCTCAGAGATATCTTTAACTTTCATCCATCCCATTTCCCTTACCCTTCCCCTAAGGGAGGGGTGACGTATTAAATAAGGGGCAGTTCAAAAATCGTATGAGAAAGGTAATGCTCATCATCTTGGATGGTTTGGGTGATAGGCCTCATCCTTCATTAAAGCACTTGACGCCCCTCCAGGCTGCAGAAATACCGAACATGGATCTCATGGCATCTAAGGGTCTGTTGGGTATGCAGTATCCTATAGCTCCGGGAATCCCCCCAGGGAGTGACACCGGGCACCTCTCCTTGTTCGGCTACAGCTTAGACGAGGAGTACCCAGGAAGAGGGATATTTGAAGCCTTGGGAGAGAGTATAACGCCGAGAGGAGGCGTCGCTTTCAGGGCCAACTTTGCCACAGTCTCCGAGAGGAGCGGTGAACTAATAGTGGAAGATAGGAGGGCTGGGAGGATATCTGGTGAGGATGCTGAGATCTTAGCCTCCGAGATATCCAGAATGAGCCTCTTAGGGGGTGAAGTAGAGGCCGAGTTCGTGCATACCTTGGAGCATAGGGGCTTCCTCATCCTGAGGGGGGAGGGCCTTAGTAGTCAAGTAACCGATGTTGATCCACATGAGGAGGGATACCCTGTTTTAGAACCCCTACCCATTGAAGAGGAAGCGATTAAAACAGCCAGAGCTCTAAAGGAATTCCTCATAAGATCTTACGAGATCCTTAAAGGGCATGAAGTCAACAAGAGGAGGGTTAGGGAGGGCAAACCATCAGCAAACTTCATATTGCCAAGAGGAGCCTCGAAATCGGTTAATCTGGAGAGATTCGGTGAGAGATGGGGATTTAACCCGGCAGCAGTAGCCGCCGGTCCCATGTACAAGGGAATAGCTAGGGCCTTGGGTTTCGAGGTACATCATCCAGAGGGAGCCACAGGACTACCTGATTCCAATTTCCATGGAAAGATCAGGGAAGCGCTGGATCTCTTGGAAGAGTTCGACTTCGTGTATGTGCACATGAAGGGCACAGACGTTGCATCTCACAGGAAAGACCCCAAGTTAAAGGTCGAGGTCTTGGAAAGGATAGACGAGGCCTTGGAGCAGATCATAGACCCCCCTGAAGATCTACTAGTGGTGATCACGGGAGACCACGCTACTCCCTGCCTGCTGGGCAAGCACAGCGGAGATCCCGTTCCAATCCTCTTCTTCGGAAGGGGTCTGCCTAGAGATGACGCTTCCAACTTCCACGAACTGGACGCATCACTAGGAGGAGCGGGTTGGTTCCTCGGAGGAGACCTAATGAAGCTGATTCTGAACTACTCGGATAGGTCTCTGGAGTACGGCCTGAGACCATTACCTAAGAGGAAATGGTACATACCAAGGAGGGAGGAACTGGTTCCTTTCAGGATTTAGTCCCACAGATCTCTATCCTTTCTTACCTTTTCCAGATTGAGCGGCCGAACTAGGTCCCGGTGAAGGAAAGTAGACAACTCTCTCTTGAACTGGCAGGCCTTACACATCTCCGTCGTGGTTGGTTCACCGCACACGCGGCATCTCCTGAGCTGTACATCTGGCGATAACCCGTGGGAGATCAGAGAGAAGGTATGAAGTGCCTTAACCTTAGTACCGGGGATGTGGTCCTCCAAGTAATCTATCTCCCTCCTCACACCTATCCTCATCCCTTGGGTGAAGGGACACTTCCCTAGATGGGAGGGGATCTTTTTGGCCACAACTAGAGTAGCGACTTCCCTCTCATAGACCATCTTCAGCGGTCTGACTCTAGGTACAAGCCCCTCCTCCATCTTCCTCTCATGCCTGAGGGTCTTCACTAGGGCGTTGATGTCCCCCCTCGACAGGTTCATCACTGCCGTCTGGACCAGATCATCGAGGTTATGCCCTGTCACAACGACAGTCGCCCCTATCTCCCTAGCAATCGCGTTCAAAGCTTGTCTCCTGAGGACTCCACAGTAGGTACATGGACTTCTCTTCCAGTTGGCAGGAAGTCTGAAATCCAGCTCTTCTATGGATAGACCATGAATCTCCTCCATTGTATACGTCCTATGTCTCACCCCGAGCTCGTTAGCCAGTCTCTCAGCGAGCTTCACGGAGGCCTTCCTGTAGAAGGTCCCTTCATCTACAGTAACAGAGAGTAGGCTAAGCTTCATGTCCGGGTGAGTGTCAGCGAACTCCTTTGTGAGGAGAAGAGCAAGGGAACTGTCCTTTCCCCCCGAGTGAGCTATCATCACCTTGTCCCCTGCTATTAGCTCTCCCTTCAAGACCTGCCAAGCTCTCCTCCTCACGGACTTCATAAGACAGTCGGCGCATACCGATACCCCCTTACTGTGATCCGTGTACACGGCCTCATTGAAGCCGCAAAGGTCGCACTTCCTCAACTATCCTCCCCCGAGCTCTCCCTAGGGCTCTCATGGTAAGTTATCCTTAACCACGTGATCACATCTCCTTCCTCCAAGTAGGAATCATCAGCTCTAGGCTCTCCATTCACCAAGAGGAGGGTGCTCCACTTGCTCGCACCAAGTATCCCGTAAAGATCATCCACCATAGTATTCCAAGGCAGTTCCACTTCTCTACCGGCCAGGAACACTTTAATGGTCTCCTTCATATATCCCCGGTGTCAACGATGTTCCTCTCTAAAAAGGCGAACCTGAAAGGTGTATCTCTGGAGGGAGATGTGACAGTAATTGGTCCTTCATCCATCGGCCCAGGCACAGTTTTGGGGATGTATTCCGTTATTGGGTACCCCACCTACCGCAAGATCAGGTCCTTAGGCGAGAAGGACTTGGCATCTTACGATGATCTGAGCGAGGGAGCCGTTATCGGAGAGAACTGCTTTCTGAGAAGTCACTCAGTCGTATACGAGAGGGTGAAGATGGGGAATAGAGTTCAAACGGGGCACGCCGTCCTCATAAGGGAAGACACGATCATAGGGGATGGGACCGTCGTGGGAACCCATGCAGTTGTAGACGGGAGAGTGGTCATTGGGAAGAAAGTCAGCATACAAAGCGGCACCTACATACCGCCGGAGAGCAGGATAGGGGATCGCGTGTTCTTGGCTCCATTCGTCGTCATAACCAATGATAAGTATCCGGCGAGCAAGAGGCTGCTCGGAGTAACTATAGAGGATGATGCCGTTATTGGCGCCAATGCGGTGTTGATATCAGGAGTCAGAATAGGCGAGGGTGCTGTTGTGGCTTCAGGAGCCGTCGTCACGAGGGATGTACCCCCAAGGAAGGTCGTTATCGGAGTTCCAGCCAGAGTAGTCATGGACAGGGGGGAATATGAGAGGAAGAAAAGGGAGTATGAAGAAGGTTAGACATCCTCTATACCTCCTTCAGTTATGACGACCTCAACAGTTCCCTCCGGAAGGTAGGGGCTCTTGACTAGCTTGACCACCCTGCGGTCCTTCTTCCCCCTCTTTATGTAGAGCCTAGCCGTTACGCCATGGCCCAATACGTGACCACCTGCAGGCCTGTTAGGATCTCCGAAGAAGGCACCGGGATCGGCCACCACCTGATTTGTGACTATGACCGCTAGATTGTATCCCAGAGCCAGCTTGAGCAGCTTGTGGAGGTACTTGTTGAGCTTCTGCTGCCTCTCGGCGAGGGTTTCCCTGCCCACGTATTCTCCTCTGAAGTGGCTTATCAGGGAGTCCACGATTATCAGCCCTATATTCCTCTCCTTTATGTAGGGCTCTGCCCTCTCCGTTACTATCATCTGGTGATCACTAGTGAACGCCCTCGCGTACAGTATGTTCTTCAGGGCCTTTTCCGGATCCAATCCGAACCTCTCAGCTATCTGTATTATCCTCTCTGGCCTGAATGTTCCCTCCGTATCGATGAAGAGGGCTGCTCTTCCCAGACCACCCTTATCCTCCGGAAGCTGAACCGTTACCGCCATCTGATGAGCAAACTGCGTTTTTCCAGATCCGTAGGGACCGTATATCTCCGTGATCGACTGGGTCTCAACACCCCCTCCTAATAGTTCATCCAATGCCTTGGAACCAGTTGTTATCCTCTGAACCACCTTCCTCTGCTGATAGTAATCGTAAGCGGACATGACATCGATATTCAACTTAGATCTCGCGGCCTGTATTATCTTCTGGGCTACACCTTCTCCTATCCCCGCGTAAACAGCCAGCTCAGCTGGGGTAGACATAGCTATGGACTCCAACGTGGTGTAACCAGCTTCCATGAGCCTCTTAGCAGTGGCGGGGCCGACCCCCTCTAGATCGGTTAGATCGAACTCCTCTCCCGCACCCACCTCTTCATAATAAGTTTCATCAATCTCATCAGGCGCTCCCTCCTTAGGTTCCTCCTTGACCACCTTCTTCCTCGGTATCCCTAATCACCTTCCCATAGTTGGGGGATGTGAGGGGATATTTAACTATCACATATCTGAGAAACCCTCGCTTGTTGTTTCTGCGATCAGGTAGTTCCCCAACGAAGGTTCACTTCCCGAGATCTCTACTTTCTCGCCACCTCCTTCACCCTCCAAGGGCTCCTCAGGGGGTAACTTACCCTCGGCTTTGATGGACTCCTCAGGCCTGAACGGATCGCTTCTGTGCTTCAGCAGATATGAGCCGAGGGCGATAGAAAATATGAAGGTAAGCATACCTTCCGAAGGAAGCGCCGGAATGAGAAACAACCCCAAAACTCCCAACACGATGTAGAACATCGATAATAGGAGTATGGCTCGTTCATCTCCCCTGAACACAAGTGCGGAGACCAAGATCAGCGACACTGAGGTGATAATTCCCAACGAGGAGGGCAGAGGATCGCTTTTAAGGACTTGTATCGAAAGATAGGCGATCCCCAGCGACAAGATCAGCGTAAGAAGGGCGGATACCGCCATTCCTAGACGTAATCTCATCTCACACACCCCGAACGGCTTCGGCAATCGACTCCACCACAGACGCCTTGGAGCCTGACCACTTTATCGTGTCCGTGGCTATGATGATATCTGCTCCGGCTCCTAGTATTCTATCCACCGCCTTAGGCGCGAGGACCGGATGTACAAAAGCCGATACAACAATTCTAGCGCCCATTCTCTTTACCTCTTTCACGGCGTTCGCCATCGTCCCTCCAGTGGATACCATATCATCAACAACTATCACATCCCTACCTGAGAGATCTATCTCCTTAACATGCGTCTTTATCTCACCAGTAGCGACATCCCTTTCCTTCTTGAATGCATCGAACTCCTCAGTCCCGTAGTAGTGAGCCAACTCCTTGGCCCAGTGTATGCTCTCGGTATCAGGCCCCAAGATGAATGGGTCTCCAAGGGGCAACTCCCTAACCTTGTCAGCGAGCGCTTCAAAGCCGCTCACGTTCACAGCCTTCGCTCCCTCGAAAAGCTCGGAGAATCCTCCAATCCTGTGGAGATGCACCGTAACGCTGATTACAGCATCGGCCCCAGCCGCCTCAAGTAGCTCCCCCAAGTACTTAGAGCTCAAGGGCTCTCCCGCCCTGAATATAGCATCCTGCCGGGCGTAAGGGAAATACGGCATAACGAGAGTTATGGACTTAGCACCCATATGTTCCTTAAGATTCCTTAGCGTGAAGAGAACCTCCATCAAGTATCTGTTGGGAGATCCACTACCTGCCTCCATTCTCATGGAGAGGACGACGTCTTCATCCCGGGTGTCCCCCAATACCCTTGGGCACACCTCCCCATCTGGGAATACCCTCCTATCTAAAGCCACTAATTCCACACCGAGATTCTTAGCGAGCCTAATGTTGAAATCGTCATTGGGGCCCACCAGTAGCATATGCTGAGGGCGCAGTGCGAGATTAAAAAGGTAGTCGAAGTGGATCCAGAAGATGCTCATAGCCTTTGAGGGTATAGACGGATCTGGTAAAACGACCATAAGTACTAGGATCAGTGAAGAGTTGGAGAGAAGGGGTATAAGGTCTTACTGGACGACGGAGCCGACCGACGGTCCAATAGGTAGGATCATACGTGAAGTACTAGAGGGGAGGATGGAGGTCGACCACAGAACGCTGGCTCTACTCTTCGCCGCTGATAGAATGCAGCACGTGATTCAGTTGGAAGGTCTTCTGGAGGGAGGCTATACGATCATAAGCGACAGGTACCTCCTATCATCACTAGCATATCAGGGGTGCGATCTCCCGATGGAGTGGGTTCGGGAGATAAATAAGTGGGCTCTGCTGCCTGATTTAGTGATCTACTTGGACTTGGATCCTGCATTAGCCTTGGAACGCGTTAAAGAGAGGCAGCTATTCCACACTCTGCACAAATTGAGGTCGATTAGGGCCAATTACCTCAGTCTGATAAGGGAGGAGGAGTGGTCCAGTAGGACCGTAGTGGTGGATGCAAGTAGGGGAGAGGAGGAGGTCTTCCAAACAGTTCTTAATATCATCTTGAAGAAGCTTGAGGTGGTTTGATGAAATTCTTGGCCATTGGGAATGCGAACATCGACGTAACCACGTTTATAGAGAGAATACCCGATCAGGACGAGGCCATAGACGCCTTGGCAGCCACGATGAGCGCGGGGGGATCGGCCTCCAACTTCGCTCTGGCCGCCGCTAGGCTGGGAGTTGAGGTATTCGTCATCGCCTCTCTGGGTGATGACTCCCTAGGGAAGATTTATCTAAGGACTATGGAGGAGGGAGGGGTTGATACGTCCCACATCAAAATAACAGAGGGCAGGAGAACGGGACTTGTAGTCATAATCAACGTTTTAGGGGAGAGTAGAAGGATGATAGAGAGCCCTGGTGCTAATGAGGAGCTTTCTCCAGTAGATATAGCAGAGAGAAGTGAGCTGATCCGATCGGTAGATGAAGTGCACATGGCCAGCGTCAGGGTACCCATAGCAAGAGCGGTCTTGGAGGTGAGGAAGGGAGTATCTTGGGATCCCGGGATTAGGATACTCTCTAAAAACAGGGATGATTGCTGGAAGCTACTAGATGGGGTGGGAAAGATCTTTCTTAACGAGAAGGAGGCAGCAGTCCTATCTGGGGAGAGAGATCCAGAGCTAGCTGCTCGAAAGATAGGAAGAGAAGGGCCAGAAGAAGTTCTCATAAAGATGGGTCCTAAGGGGTCACTTGCTTGGGTTGAGGGAACCCTATGTCATGTGAAAGCCGTCCCCGTAAACGTGGTTGATACGACCGGAGCGGGGGACGTGTTCGCGGCTGCTTACCTAACCTCAAGGGCCAAGGGCTTCTCCCCAGTGAAATCCATAAGATTAGCCAACTCCGCGGCAGCCCTGACCATTTCGAGGCCCGGAACGTCCTATGGACTGCCCGTATGGGACGAGATAGCGGCCATGGAGTTCATCTCGTACGGTAAGGGTGATAATGAGTGCTAACACAATAGAATTTTGTAAATCCTTTTTAAATATCTTCGCGAGGGAAGTCCGATGGAAGAGGCAGGAAGGACCCCGAAAATAGGCAGGAAGAGCCTGCTCCTGCTAGTACTAGGTATAGCTCTCATGATACCCCTACTCGCCACCTTCGATCTAAGTGAGGCGGTGAGCAGCCTTCGTACTATAGGAATAGTTCCCGTAGTTCTCTCCTTCTTCTCGATACATGTGGGGGTCCTGTTCTACAACTTGGGCTGGTACATCCTATTAGATAGGAGAGCTAGTTTCATGGATGTCTTCCTAATAGGGTGGACCAGCCTGTTCATAAATCTGCTAATACCAGCTGGTTCAGCCACAGGAGAAGTAGCCAGAGCCTATCTGATCAATAGAAAATCTAAGGTTCCTATGGGGCATGCTGTGTCCACTATTGTAGCCCACAGGGTCGTCATGATAATACCATTCGTGGTCAGCATAGTCCTTGGTTTCTCCTACTTAGTGGGATCGTCCGGCGTGGGACATAGCACTCTCACCACCATATTCTTGGCGATGGGTCTCCTGATAGTGACCTTCTATCTCATTTACAGAGTTAGCATGGACGAAAGCAGCCTGCTCAGATTGATATCCTTCTTTGAACGGAAGTTTCGAAGGGATCTCGGGAAGATAAAGGAGATGGTGAGTGAATATTCTAGGGCGTTCAGGGAGCTCATGAGGAACAGGAGAGCACTAGGTCTCTCCCTACTCTGCGCGTTCCTCAACTGGTTCTTCGACATGCTACCGATTTTCATCTACTTCTACGCCCTCGGCTACTGGATAGATCCCCTCATGGGAATCCTAATATACTCAGTGTCCATCATTATGGTCCTTATTCCCATAGGAATCCCTGGGAACACCGGAGTGAGAGAATGGGTGATGACGGGCCTTTTATCTGCAATGGGATTCAGTAAGGGTGATGCCCTCGCAATAACGCTAGTTTCCTCCACTATAACCGTGTTCCTTAACGAGCTTGTTTTCGGCTTCATAGCCTACCTTCTTGTCCTTCAGGGGATGTCCAAGTAAATCTCCCCATTTTGAAAGTTTTTCAGTAAAGCTCCTCCTCACTGTTCGGGTGCAGTGTCATGCCTGAGTTTGCAGAGAGGATGAACTCGTTAGGAGTAGAGGGAGCATTCATAGTCTTGGCCAAGGCTAGAGAGCTTGAGAGACAGGGGAAGAGTGTAATTCACTTGGAAATAGGGGAGCCCGGTTATCAGCCACCTAAACACGTGCTGGAGGCTACTAAGAAGGCGATTGATGAGGGAAAGACAAAGTACACACCTGCATCTGGGATATATGAGCTTAGAGAGGCGATTGCAGAGAGGGTCTCGAACAGCAGGGGCGTGAAGGTCGAACCTGAGAATGTGGTCGTGACCGTCGGTGCCAAGATGTCCATATTCGCCGCCCTGATGGCCTTCGTAGATCCGGGTGATGAGGTAATAATTCCCATGCCAGCATACCCCTCATACGAGAGTGTAACTAGGTTTGTTGGCGGCGTAGTCAAGCCGGTGGTACTCAAAGAGGAGAGAAAGTTCTCGCCTGATGTTAACGACATCTTGGAGAAGGTAACTGATAAGACCAAGGCCATAGTGATAAACACCCCCAGTAACCCCACAGGGGGCATTTACAGAAGGGAGGATCTGGAGGAGATCGTGAGTCTAGCTCTCAAGAAGGATATACTGATAATATCCGACGAGATATATGAGGATATAATATTCGATGGGAGGAAACACGAGAGCGTTCTGTCCATAGCTGGTGCCGAAGAGGTAACTGTGCTAGTGAGCGGTTTCAGCAAGACTTGGGCAATGACAGGGTACAGGCTCGGCTACGCCGTGGCGAAGGAGGATATAGCCCAGAAGATAGCCCAGATTCAACTAAATGCGGCCTCCTGTCCCGTCCATTTCGCCCAAGTGGCGGCTGTTGAGGCTATAAGGGGTCCGCAGGATGAGGTAGAGAGGATGGTTAAGGACTACGAGAAGAAGAGGGATATCATCTACGAGGAGATACAGAAGATCAAAGGTTTCTCGATGATAAAACCTGCAGGGACGTTCTACGCATTCCCCAACATAAAAGGAACCGGATTATCCTCGGAAGAACTAGCTGATAGGTTGCTGAACGAGGCAGGAGTTGCGTTACTACCTGGAACTGCCTTTGGAGAATCGGGGGAGGGCTTCCTTAGGATATCATTCGCTGGCCCCATGGAGGATATAGTTGAGGGGATGAAGAGGATAAGGGAGTTTGTGAGTTCCCTGTAACCCTATAGATCTAAAACCTCCACACTCTTTTCTCCTGTTTCTAAGATCGCGACTGTTCTCCTTCCCGTAAGCTTTCCACATGACTCACCTGGATTTATCACCAGCGCGCCCCCCACCTCCTCCACGTGGACCTCGTGAGTGTGTCCGTAAAGCACGAAGTCGAACTTCCCACTCTTGGCCAGCTGGATGGCTGATAACCTAGTTAATTCCTTTGGGCCAAATCCGTGGAACAACAGGGCCTTTTTCTCGCTGAGGAGTACCTCTACAGGCCCTGGATAATATGCTCCCTCATTCTCCAGAGCCGAGATGGTGGTGAGCGCCTCAGCGTCGTTGTTCCCTCTGAGGAGGCGGAAGGGTATTCCCGAGTTTATTATGGGCTTTAATGAGAAAGGGGAAATCAAGTCACCTAGATGTATTATCTCGTCAACACCCATTCTCTGAAAGATCTCCACAGCCCTCTCTATAGACTCTAGGTCATCGTGAGAGTCGGATATTATCCCCACAAGCAAGCACATCACCTAACCCTGAAGCAACCCGCCCCTCCTAAAAACTGGCACGGTCTCCAATACCCTCCTAATGTATTCGAGACCCTCCGGGGATGAGAATAGAGGAAGTTCCCAGTCGACGATTATCTCTCTCCTCTCCACCGGACCGTGTTCCGTGTCTCTAATCCTGACGGCCTTCCTGACGAGAACGCCCCTTCTCTGCCAAGCAGGTACCTTAGCAATATTGACTCCGAGTTTCTTGAAGATGAGCTCGTGGAGGTACTCCGATTTCTTTCCATGCAGTTCTTCAGCAGCCTTCTCCCTCGAGAGCCCTTCATTCTCAAGGGACAGGAGCGCGTAGGAGTTCAGCGCGTTTCTCCACGCCTCATCCTGCCTCCAAGACAGGTAACTCACCAGTTCATCCTCGTCTCTGATGAGGATAATCCTCCCGTCGAAACTGGCTGCATATCCTAGGGCCAGGGAGGTTTGCGCTGAGATGAAAGAGGATACTATCGAAACGATCTTCTCCACTCTACCGTTCCACGGTAGAGGGGGTGCAAATAGGATGGATATTTCATCGGAAAATAGGTAGGCGAGGGCAACTGGGAGGTTGCGCTCCATTAACTCCTTAGATGCATTGATCAAGGATCTCAATAATCTCTCGTCGTAGGGCCTCTCGAGCTCCAGCTCCTCGGCTAACTTCCTGAATCTCCATCCATCCACTCTCACGATTATGGGTATATCAACAGGAATGGATAAACGAGAAAATATCTCCCTGGACTTCCAATCAAGCATGCTACCCGCTCAGCCTTGATATCCTCTCGGCTATCTCGAGCACGGCTGATTCAACGTCTTCTCTGTCTGTTTCGAGGGTTATGATCCCCCTAGCCTCCACTATCTCCCTCAACTCAGCATCGAACTCCTTAGCTATTAATACCTCGCAATCCCTCAGTATCTCTAGAACGGAGGTAGGTCCCCTTTTACTTCCCTTTCTAGTATTAACTCTCATCTCCACCTCGGTGGGACTTCTCCCTAGGACATCGTATATGGCGAAGAACTTGGCCTCGTGAAAGGGCCCTTCCTTTAGGGTTTTCCCATCATCTGTTGCGACAGCGACTCGGATCGGCAAATTATCTCATCCTCCCGGATGGACTATGTTTGAATGAGGAGACACAAGATATAATCATGCCGCCGGAGGATTCGGTTGATTCCTTTGTAGGATTCTGGCTAGTGATTCTATGAACTCACCCATACGATCGGAGTCCACTATCAGGGAGGAAAATCCTCTACCCCCGAACACGGATCCCTCCATCTCCCCCATCGCCTCCCTAGTTAGAGGGAAGAGATCCACTTGGGGATCGCCCGCTACATAGATCAGTCCCAATGGAGGATCGTAGAAATAAGATACAGCGAAAGGGAACCCCCTTTCATGAGCCACAAGCGAAACCACGAATCTCTGATAGGATTCCTGAACCTCCCATCCAGCGAGGCTCCTCGATTCAAATGCGGGTTCGTCGAGGAGGGAATCAATCTCCCTATTCACATCGGCGATCTTGGACCTGATCAGACTAGCCGTGGCTGAGGTTCCGCTCAGGAACCAATCCGGATCATCGAACGATTCTCCTAGGGCTGAAGCTGCTAGGTAGACCCAATCCTCGCCTAGGAAGGACGCCGCTACCAGCGCCTCCTGAACGGTCCTTATCGAATTCTCATCCAGCAGCTCAGGCCAGGAGAGGCGCGCCTTTTCGAGCACACCTTCACATACTTCCGAGGTACACTTCCCAAAGAATCCGCCAGAAGCCACCCACGATAGGAGATCATTATTCTCATCAGCCTCTACGGCTATCAGGTATGCTAGGAGACTTGTAGAAATTCCAGGAGAATCCAAGCTCACCCTGACAGTATTCTTATAGCTCAATAAAGGAGTTGAACCGTGATCCAGTATGATTACGCTCCTATACAACTCACTCGATACTTGGATGGGACCCCTGCCGTGGGGAGGGAGATCCAAGAACATTAGAGAGTCGCATCTCCCCGAACAACTCTCTATTACATCTATTGCGCTTTCGGGCGTTGACGTAATAAGCTCCGGCTCTATTCCACGTTGGGACAGTACTTCCTCCATGATCACCGATGAGGAGATCCCATCCGGTGTAGGAGGAAATACTATGCCTGCCTTACTTACGCCCGCGAGTCCCGATTCCAGTAGCCTTAGGGCATTAGTGGCCCATTCATCAAGTTCCATGCTCAGGCCTCCTTAGGCGGATCGCAAGCAGTACGGCAGACGTTATCCCAACACCTATGAGGAAATAGATGAGACTGTTCATTAACTCGTCAAGAGACGAGTAGGTATACTCCTCTAGGGAGGAGATCTCAGCTTCCGCTCTATTGAGGATCTCGCTGGCCTTTCCGTAGGAGGCCTGATTTATCAACCTCTTAGCCTCCTCAAGCATGCCCTCTATCTCACTCATTTTCTCCTTTACTTGGGGGTCCAACCCCCCCGAAGCCTCTTTAAGCGTCTTAAATCTCCTTCTAAGATCGGCAAGCCTAGATCTGAGTGACATCTCCAATGACTCTTGACCACTCTCCCCCACCACCTTGACGGTCACCGTGTTTGAGGGGATGAGGAGGCTGCCATTCACCGAGATATATGTCGGGATCGTATAAACGCCCCCCTCGGAGAATGACCCTACCACTTCGATCTCACCTGGTGCGACGAACTCCACGGAGTTTCCCCTGATTCTGCCCTTAGCCTCTAGAATGGACATCTTAGCTGGGAATTCGACCGTTACATTACCAGACAGATCCTCTATTCTGATCTTCAGTCTTATCTGCTCCCCGACGTTCACTTGCCTCTTATTGATCTCCACAAGGGCTCTCCCAGATACCCCGCCTATCGGTATCTTTATCTCCTTGGTATAGATTCGCTCGGAAGCTTCGCCTTCTATAGAGTAGTAGATCACTACCTTCACGACGGCCGGACCAACGCTCGCTGCCCTAAAGGTGAAGGTCAACTCCTTGGTAGATCCTTCCGGTAGGTCCTTCACTAACTTGGAGGTATCAGTTACTGGTTCCAGCTCATCAGACGAGTTAACGGCTATCAAAATCTTGGAGAGGGGGACCATAGTAGTGAATGTCACCTTGATCTCCACACGGTCTCCTACACTGGGGAGATCGGGAGATATCGCAATTAGTGCATTCAATGGGTTCTCACTGGTGGATACCACCGAAATATCACCCAGAGAGATAGTATGGATCTCTCCACTTGAATCCTCAACGTATATCTCCAACTTGCCCTTATAATCTCCAACCGGTAAGCTCAAGGGCAGTAGGATCCTCTGTGATCCGTTACCTTGAAGCTGTATCGAGAGCGGGAACTTGAGGGATAGCACTTCTCCCCTTCTCGTGGTTAAATTGAGTCTAGCCTCGATCAGGGAGAGCGGTGTGGGCCCTATATTCAAAGCCAAGATGTGGAGATCCCCCCTCCCTCCGACTAGGAAGATGCGAGAACCGTTCAGCAGCCTAATGTCATAAGCCCTGAGGACCTTCATCTCACGCTCGATACCGTAGATTCCATCACTGGAAAAGCCAGTTAGATAAATCGGAACGACTATCTCTGTCTTGGGAAGGGGAAGGCTCACCTTGAGAAGGTATTTGAAACCTTCATTTCTTAGGAATACAGATCTCCCGCCTGGAAGGAGCAGTGTGAGGTTGGATGCATCTCCCGGATCCACGGATACCTCGATGGAAGTACCACCAATGCCCTCACTAGGCGCATCCAGCCCTATGTCCAGACTGAAGCTCGGATCGGACACGAAAGTCAGCCCATCAACGATACACGTATCGCATCGATCCGGAGACAATATCGTGTACGTGGAGGGCCCTGTCCGATCAATTCTCACCAAATACTTCCCGTCGCTGAGGGCGTATATCCCAAGGAATTCGCGGATAGGTAACCTGCTTGTTACAGTCAGATTTACTGGAGGTCCATAAGCCAGTAAGGAGACCTCCCCATCTTGAATGGCAAACTTAGTATACGTATAGGGGTCAACGGGACCTTCTAACTCCACTTCGCTTGCAAGGGGATTGATGAGACCGTTAAAGGAGAGGATCGTGTTATTTTTGCATATAAGTACCTCGGAGAGGTCACCTTCGTTCGTCCAGTTAACCTCGAAAATCCATCCATCTAAGGAGGAGACCCAAGAACCCCTAGATTCATTACCCTGTATCATGGCAACGGCTTCACCATCGACTTTGGCCTCCAAGAGTTCCACTGTGGGCCTTCTTTTCGAAAGGATCGATATTTGAAGGATCTTGTCTGAAGACGCCTTCACGAGGAAGGGTCCTACGAGAGCGTACCCAGTCAAGTTGTCGGCTCCATTGGCGGGATGGGAGACGAGCGATAGGTCCTTGAGCACGAATGTGACATTGGTACCGTTAACTAGAACTGCGTTGTAGGTGGTGTTTCCCTCCTCAAGAGGATAGTATCCCATGTCACCTATTTTCGCCATCACATCTACAACGTAGTTCACAGCCTCTATTAGGTGGAAAGATGAGGGTGCCTCTCTACCTCTGACTAAAACCGTACCGCTATATCTCACGCTATCTGGTGGTTGAGCAGTTGATGGCTGAGCGTGCACATTGGGGAAGCTTATCGACAGCAATAACAGCGCTGCCATTAGCGATAGAGTCTTCCTATTCCACATTTTTCAGGCGTTTCATCTTTCGGGCCTATTTTACGTTTGAACGACTATCGTCGATCATTCCTTCTCAAGATTAAGGCAATACCCTCTCTGGATCCCTAGGGAAGAGGGCCGCCTCCTTTATGTTGGGTAGATCCAGCATCTTCATGGTTAGCCTCTCTATCCCCACAGCAAACCCCCCATGAGGTGGTGCACCGTAAGCGAAGAACTTGGTGAACCACTCAAGGCTTCTCGGATTCATCCCTTTCTCCCTTATCTGTGACACGAGTACATCGTATCTGTGTTCTCTCTGACCGCCTGAGCTTAGTTCCAGTCCCTTATAGAGAAGATCAACGCTTCTAGCCCAAGTTTCATTTTCTTTCATCACGTAGAATGGTTTCACCTTGAACGGGAATCTGTTGACGAAGAAGAAGTCCGTCCCGTACTCTTGCCTCACATACTGCCATAGAAGCCTCTCGCTTTCAGTGTCGTAGTCCTCGCCATATTCAACGCTCTTCCCCATCTCCTCCAATATGTCGTACACTTTGGGGAATCTTAACTCTGGAAATGGCGTTTTTGGAACCTCTAGATCTACATTCAGTAGCTCCAACTCCTTTGACCTCTCCTCCACCACGCGTTTTATACCGGCTCTGATCACCTCCTCCTCAACCCTCATTGTATCCTGCTCATTCTCTATGAAGGCCAGCTCCACCGCTATGGATCTGAACTCGCTTAGATGTCTGGGAGTGTGACTGAGCTCCGCTCTCCAGTTCACGCCTAGGTCGTATATTCTCTCAAATCCCCCTATTATGGTTAACTGCCTGTGCAGCTGGGGATCCTGTCTCAAGTACGCCTCTCTATCGAAGTATTGGACCCTGAAGACCTCCGCACCACTCTCACTCGCGGCCCCTATTATGGCAGGTGTGAATACCCTCAGGAACCCATTCTCCCTCAGCCATTCCTCCATGCCATGTATAAGAGATGCCTCTATCTTGAAAATGGCCTGGACTTCCGGCCTTCTGAGGTCTAGAGGACGGTTATCCAATCTGGTAGGTAGCTGGGCGGGGACCTTCCAGTTGGGATCCATCGGAAGTTTGGGATGGGCTACGGAGTGCACGACTATCTTAGCCGGCACTATCTCCCTATCCACGGCTCTAGCCTTCTTCTCAGCTACTTCCTCGCCCACGGCCTCTATGACCGATTCTTGGGTTAAATCGTCGGTGAGCTCGAATAGCTCGCTAGGAGTGATTCCTCTCTTGAGGGTCAGCTGGATCTTCTCCTTCCAATTCCTTATGACCACAAACCTGATCCTTCCCAGATCGCGTATCTCGCTGACCCAGCCGTGGACTTTCACTCCACCTTCTTCACCCATATGAATACCCTCCGACCGTCTACCTCCCATTCCTTTCCGAAGGAACTCCCTGGCACCTCGCTCTCATCACTGACGAACTTTATAACGTTCGCATCGGAGTCCCACGCTATCTCGTCGTAGTACCTCTCCAGCGCCCTTTTTATGTCCTCATCACCCTGCACATAGACTTCTATCCTCTCCAAACCTATGGTGAGACCTAATTCCTTTCTCATAAGCTGTATCCTCCTAGTAAGCTCCCTAGCGAGACCTCCCAGAATCTCCTCATCACCCATCTCCAAATTGAGGAACACGCTTCCCTCACTGAAGTCAGCATAAGCCCATTTTCCGTCAGTAGGCGCCTCCCCTATCCTAACCTCCCTAACATTCGCCTCCATGACCAGCACATCTTTGAGGACCTCGACGGCCTTCCTCACCATATCGTTCTCAGTAACGACTACCAGTTCCCTCAAAGGCTGCCTCTTCCTCATCCCGGCGTTCGATCGAGCAAATCCTGACGCGCTGATTATAGATCTGATGTGCCTCATCATATCCTCCAGCTCAGGATCGATCATCCCGTCATCCGGATCCTTCAACAGGAGGAAGTTCACGCTATCTGGATCGTTCTCTCCTCTAAACGATTCCAAGTATATCTTCTCAGACATGAGCGGTGCGAAGATGGATAGGTAGGGCAAGGTCTCCCTCAGCACATGGTAGAGCACCTTTCCCCATTGGTCGGCCACGGATCTATCCTTTGATCTCAGCTTCTTCCTAGCTACCCTAAGATACAGGTGACTCAGGTCATCTATCAGGAACGAGAGGATCTCGTTACTTGCTACATGGAGGTGATATTCGTTCATGCTCTCCCTGACCCTCTTCATCATGGAATGAAGCCTAGACAGAACCCACCTGTTAACAGGATCCAGCTCCTCCTTGGGAGGGAGCTGACCCAATTCTCTATTCCTCAGATAAGTTGTAGCGAATACGTAAACGTTCCATATGACTGAGAGGCGTCTCTCCATCTCCTTGAGTCCCTTCCAGGAGAACCTCAGGTCCTGCCACGGTACTTTGGTGAGGACGAAGAACCTGAAAGTGTCCCTAGCTACATTCTTCAAGATCTCCGGAGGAGGCACATAGTTCCCCAAGCGTTTGTGCATCTCCCTTCCCTTCTCATCTAACATGAAGCCGTGCATTAGGACGGACCTGTAAGGCACTTGGTTGAAGAGGAGGGTCCCCATCCTCAGGAGGCTGAAGAACCACCCCCTTATCTGATCATGTCCCTCCGTTATGAAATCGACGGGGAATATCTCTTGGAAGACTTCCCTGTTCCTATGAGGATACCCGACGCTGGCGAAAAAGGATACACCAGAGTCATACCACACATCCATTATATCAGGGACCCTCCTCATCTCTCCCCCGCACTCGGGGCATTTCCATGTAACCCCATCGACCCACGGCCTATGTAGGTCCTCTAGCTTGACTCCAGCCTTCTCCTCAATCTCCTTGGCAGAGCCTATTACCTCTACATGACCACAGCTCTCGCATCTCCAAATCGGTAGCGGAATGCCCCAATACCTCTGCCTCGATATTATCCAGTCCTCCAAGCCAAGCAGCCAGTCCCTGAACCTTCTCTCCCCACCCCACTTGGGGACCCACTTGGCCTTACCGCTCTCCTCGAGCAGCTTCTCTCTCAGGTCGGTCAGCTTGACGAACCACTGCTTGGTTGTCCTTATTATCAGCGGCGTGTCGCACCTCCAGCAAACGGGATACTTGTGTATAACGGTCCCCCTGTGGAACAGAGCGCCTCTCTCATCCAGATCTTCAATTATTATGTTATTCGCTTCCCTCACTTGGAGACCAGCATACTTACCGGCGTCCTCAGTGAACCTACCCCTCTCATCCACTGGACTGACGACGGGCAGGCCGTACCTCATGCCGACCTCGAAATCCTCCTTACCGTGACCGGGCGCGCTATGCACGCACCCGCTACCTTCTTCCATAGTGACATACTCCTCACTTAGCACGACCCTGTGCTCATCCTTGAGCCTCTGCTGAACAGAAACTAGGTCCTCTAGAGGATGCTCATACTTCAGACCTTCAAGCGTACGTCCCTCAAACTCCTCCACGATCTCGTACTTCTCTATCCCCGCATCCTTCATCACGGCCTCTAACCTAGCCTTAGCTAGGATGAGCAGGTCCCTACCGACCCTGACTTTGACATACTTCTCGTTAGGGTGCACCATGACCGCTACATTGCCAGGCAGGGTCCACGGGGTGGTCGTCCATATGAGAAGATACTCGTTCTCACTCCCTCGAACCCTAAACTTGACGTATATGGAGGGATCCATCAGGTCCTTGTAGCTCTCACTCACCTCGTAGTCTGATAGAACGGTCTCGCATCTGGGACACCAGTGAACGGGCCTTTCTCCTTCGTAGAGTCTCCCGCTTTCCCAAATCTTCTTCACGCCCCACCAGGCGCTCTCTATGTATTCGTTCTCGAACGTCCTGTATGGACGATCCCAATCCATCGATACCGCGAACTCCTTGAAGTGCTTAGTCATGGATTTCAGATTCTTGGTCGCTAGCTCCTTACATTTCAAAACGAACTTGTCTATCCCGTAATTCTCAATGTCCTTCTTGGATGTGAAGCCCAAGGCCTTCTCGGTCATCACCTCTATGGGGAGGCCGTGAGTGTCCCATCCTGGTTTATCCAAGACGTCGTATCCCTCTCCCCTCTTGAACCTGATTACCGAGTCCTTGATTATCTTGTTCCACACGGTTCCCGGGTGGGGCATGTCAGATGACGGATAGGGGGGACCATCTAGGAAGTGAAACCTCTTACTACCCTTCCTAGCATCTCTCAACCTTTCGTAGACCCTAGCTTCATCCCAGAACTTCAGTATCTCAGGCTCGTACTCCTTTGGATCGAAATTCCTAGTCAGTTGACTTACCCTGCTCATTTCCTAGGGCACCTCGCTGCGTGCTCACTCCTACGTCGACCTTCAAGTTTATAAATGAGAGCGAATACCCCCCCTACGAGGGCGAGCGGCCATAGCGGCCGGGGACACACCCGGACTCATTCCGAACCCGGAAGTTAAGCCCGGCCGCGTTCCGCGGAGTACTGAGCTCCGTAAGGGCTCGGGAAACGCGGAAGCCGCTAAGCCCCCTTAACATGTGTGCAGCAACTCATCCGCACCTACCTTCTCCGCTACATTTACGAAATCCTTCCATTTACCTTTAGTCTTAGGCTTCTTGGGGACGAATGGGCACGAAATATCATAAGATACAGATACATCATAGGTCCCGACCTCCTTCGCTAGCTTGACTATATCGTCCTTATCCATCCCTATCAAGGGCCTGAGAACTGGCTTTTCTAAGCACCTGCTCTCCACCTCCAAGTTATCTAGGGTCTGACTTGCCACTTGGCCGAGGGAGTCGCCCGTGACTATGGCGCTGGCTCCCATCTCCTTGGCCATCTTATTGGCGATGACGAGCATCCTCCTTTTGCAGAGGAGGCATGTCCACTCCCTTGCGCCCCTCTCGACGAACTCCTTCAGGGCCGATCCATGTTCTATCACCACAGGCTTGAACTTAGCGCCATGGGAGTACCGCTTCAGCACAGAGACTATCTCTCTGAATCCTCTCTCCTCCTCTGGTGTCTTCCTGAAGTGAACAGGTATGACTGCGGCGCCTCTCCTCATCATAAGCCAAGCAGCCACGGGGCTGTCTATACCGCTGGATATGAGGGCGATCACTTTCCCCTGACTGCCGACGGGAAGCCCACCGTACCCCTCTATCCTCTCATCGGTGATGTAGGCCTTGCCCGCCACTATCTCTATAATTATCTCTTGGTCTGGATTACTAAGATCGACGGGCTTTCCCGTATTTCCCTTTATCAGCCCGCCGACATCTTTGGCCAACTCCATTGACGTTAGGGGAAAGTCCTTGGTGACTCTCTGGACCCTGACAGCGAAACTACCTTCCTTCTGGGTGGCTATCGAGAGGGCCACTCTCTTTATCTCATCTATCTGGGCTTCGGTCTCGATGGAGGGGCTGTAGGACTTCACACCGAACACCCACTTGGTGACCTCCCTGACCCGAGGATCTGATGTGTATACCACAATTCTGCTAGCTCTCTTGACGATCTTGATGAAGTGAACTCCTTCCGCCCTGAAGGTCTCCTCCAAATTCCTGATCAGTAATCTCTCCATCTCTCTCCTGACGTGCGAGGATTTCAGGCCTATCTCGGAGTACCTCACTATCAGGGAGTTGAACTTATTCAAAGGATCACCGGGCTACTTGGATGTCTTCCCAAAAATCTATCGCTGCTTATCGCGAGATGTCCGATAAAGATTTTACGAGCAACAGGAGGCGAAACCTTAAAGCGCCTCCTCATCTAATTAGGAGAGGAGCATCATGCCCCCGATTTACTACCACTTGGAGGATTCAGAAGGAGCGGTGGAGGTGTGGTTCACTGGAGGGACCAGCAGGAAGGTGAAGCACAGGCCCTACTTCTACACGCTCCCAGATGAGGAGACAAAGGTTTCTGGCTTCATAGAGAAGGAGAGGGTAAGGGCCAAGGTGATGGGCGTAGAGAAGGAGCTGATAAAGTTCTACTTCTTGGACGACAAGGCTAGGAAGAAGGCTGCCAAGAAGGTGGAGAGACCCTTCGATCTGGACGTCCCTCCTTGGTTTCAATTCTGCGTTGATCACGAGCTAATCCCGTTCTCACAGCTAGATGAGGACCTGAAACCTATCGGAGAACTCGGTGGACTGGAGAACCTCAAGAAGGTCTTCTTTTCGGGGTTGGTATACAACGATGAGGGTTTTCCCATAGAGGGAAAGAGCCCGGTGGTAGCCATCGCTTATGCCATCGATGATGGCCCCATAGAGACGATCGCGACGGAGGACTTAGATGATTCGACTGTGCTCAGGGAATTCATCTCGATGATTAGAACGGAGGACCCAGATGCCTTAGTTGGATACGGCCACGATGCCGACGAGTTCAAGCACATGATGGCCCGGGCCAAGCTCCATGGGATCAAACTGGCGGTAGGGAGAGACGGTTCTGAGCCCCAAGAGACGGGTAGGTTCTTCAGGGGAACCATACTGGTTGAGAATAGGATAAGAGGAAGGGCCAACCTCGACATCTTTCCCATCGCTTGGAGGGATTTCCCACAACTCCCAGAGAGGACATGGTATGAGCTAGCCGACGAAATAGGTGTGGAGAGGCCCAAGGTGCTGATGAAGTTCAGGGTCGCGGAAGCTTGGAGATCGGACAGAGAAGGGGCCATTAGCTACCTGAAACAGAAGCTCCACACGATAAGGGAGATATACGGGAGGTTGATGGATCACCAGGCCGAACTCTCTAAACTCACCCTGAGACCCATTCATAGACTGATCAGGACCCCTGTGGGTGAAATAGTCGAATCTTACGTCATTAGAGAGGCGAAATCCCACGGGTGGGTGTTTCCTCTCAAGGAGACGAGGAGGGAGAGCGGATATGAGGGCGGTTACGTCTGGCTGAAATCACCAGGTATGTACGAGGAGATAGGCTACCTCGATTTCGCCAGCATGTACCCTTCGATCATGGCTCATCATAACATAAGCTTCGAGACTGTCGATCCCTCCCCGGAACTCTGCGAGGAAGTCGAGGAGGTAGAGGTAGAGGGCGTCACTGCGAGGATCTGTAGAGATGTGAGGGGTCTTGTTCCAATACTGGTCGGAAAGCTGATGGAGGAGAGATCAGCGATCAAGGCCAAGATGAAAGAAATTCCACCAGATGACCCCGAGTACAAGAGGTTGGATGCTCTCCAGAAGGCCGTTAAGGTCGTTACCAATGCCATGTATGGCTACATGGGTTGGACGAACGCCCTCCTCATGAATGTGAAGGCGGCTAGGATAACCTCAGCATACGGGAGGTATTACATAAAGGAGGTGAGGGAGAGAGCCGAGTCCAAGGGACTCACCGTGATCTATATAGACACGGATGGGATTCAACTCGTGGGAGGAAAGAGAGAGGACTACGAAGAGCTGCTCGAGGTGGTGAATAAGGACCTCCCCATAAGGATCGAGTTAGAGTACATCGCCGAGAGAGGGATCTACGTCGCGAAGAAGAAGTACGCACATCTAGTGGAAGGCAGGCTCATCACTAAGGGATTCGAGTTCGTCAGGAGGGACTATCCATCCATAATAAAGGAGGCCCAGAAGAAGGTAGTTGAAATGGCCCTCAGGGGGAGCGATCTAGATGAGATAAGGAGATTGATCAACGAGTACAGAAGCAAGATCTTAAATAGGGAGGTAAGAAAAGAGGATCTCATCATCATGGAGACCATGGGCAAGGAACTGGACAAGTTCGAGAGAAGGACCAAGGGATTCTACGTGGCGATGTGGCTGCTAGAGAGGAAAGGTATAGAGGTGCATAGAGGGCAAGTCCTAAGGATCCTCATAGTGAAAGGACCAGGAAGTGTTAACGAGAGAGCTAGACCGGCCGAGTTCTTCGATCTAGATGACGTGGATTTGGACTACTACGTGAAGCTCTTCGATCAGGTTATGGAGAGGACCCTATCCTCCCTCAAGAAAGTCGGAATATCTGAGAAGAGGACAGGGGGGTTGGAGGAGTGGTTCGGATGATCCCCCTCATACCTTGAGGAACTTGAGAGGGAGCTTAGAGGACCCTCTCTTCCTGTAGGGTCTGTTCAGGGGAATGGCTATCTTCCTCTCCTCCTCGGACCTAGGTCTCACGATTCCTAGGTAGACCGCGCAACTTATGCAGTAGTACCTAGTCTCGAGCCTCTTGGATATGTAGGCCCCCTGTCTCTCTAAGTCCTTCCCGAGACTTCCACCAACAGGCGACACCCACCTAGTCACCTTAACCGCCTTATCAGCTGGGACCGCTCTCCCACACTGATAGCACTGGACTATCCTCTCGTGGCCCGAACCACCCAGTTTCCTACCTCTGTTTTTCCTCTTCTTAGGCATACATTTCCCTAGCGAACTGAGATGATCTGTGAAAATAAAGGTTTCCTTCTATGCTGTCCAGCAACTACAATCGGTTGGCGAGGGATTTTGGAGGTAAAGAAAGGAAATCATAAGGAGAGGAGACCGAACGTCGGTGATCAGTAGGATCTTCCTATCCATGCCCTGTGTTTCGCCTCTCTTCCACAGATAACGCACTTCTCCCCCTTTCCCTCCAGTGCGTTTTCCTCGTACCCCAATATACCATATCCAATCTCTTCCTCGACTTCGTGCCCGCACTCCTCTAGACCGCACCAAGGGAACGACACAATCTTCTCGCCCACGTTTTCCCTGATCTCCCCTACTGTTTTAGCATGAACCGTCCTATTTTCAAAGTATTCCTTGGCCTGCCTCCTCATCTCCTCCTCTATTTCACCGAAAAGGGATTCAATCCTGCTCCTAAGGTCGTCGAATGAGACTAAAGACCTCTCCATGGTATCCCTCCTGAAGAGGGTCAAGGCCCTCTCCTCATACTCCTTCCTACCTACCTCAATTCTCACGGGTACACCCTTCATCTCCCACTTGAAGAACTTGTACCCAGGTCTTTCATCGGTATCATCCAGCTCGACCCTGTAATCATTGACTAGGGCGTTGTAGACCTCCTTGGCGTATTCAAGCACCTTCTCCTCATACCCCTTCGATGGTATGGGTACCACGACGATCTGGATTGGAGCAAGCTTGGGCGGGAGTTTCAATCCCCTATCGTCGCCATGTATGGCTATCAGGGCCGCTAGAGACCTCTCAGATATCCCGAAGGAGGTGGTATTGACGTTCCTCTTCTGTCCGTTCTCGTCCATATACTCCAAGCCGTAGGTCCTAGCGAACAGGTCACCGAAGTTTATGGCGCTACCAAGTTCCAAGGCCTTCCCGTCGGGCATTATGGTTATCAGATCGTAATTGTACTTGGCCCCGGGGAATGTGTCCCAAGGTACGGTCTTCACCACCACATAGGGGACTAGCAGCTCGTCATAGAACTTCTTGTAGATCCACACCTCCAGCTCCACCTGCTTCACCGCATCCTCGTACGTGGCGTGGAATGTATGCCCCTCTTTGAAGAACACGATCTCCCTGACCCTCAGCATGGGCCTAGTGGCCTTAGTCTCGTACCTGTACACCGGAACGATCTGGTAGATCCTGAGCGGTAAGTCCTTGTAGCTCGTTATCCACCTGTTCAGGACTTCGTACATAATGGCCTCACTGGTTGGCCTTAACGCTAGCTTCTCCTTTATCTCCTGCTTACCCAGTCGGGTGATCCAGTAAATGGAATCCTCAAAGCCCTTGATGAATCTGAACTCCCTGCTCAAAACTCCCTCCGGCACCACGCCCGGGAAGTATACCCTCCTATGCCCAGTCTGTCTCATCAGCCTCTCCATGAAGTTCATCACGTTCTCCATGAGTTCATAGCCGAAAGGAAGCCATACGTACATACCCTTGACTGGATATCTCTCATCCAAGATTTCCGCCTTGAAAAGGACCTCATCGAACCATCTGGAGAAGTTCTCTCCCTTAGGAGTTAGTTCGAACGCTTCTCTTTTCGACATGTTCCCGCCTCGCCCTGCTCAACCTTCCGAGTCAGTCTCTATCTAAAAACTATGCCGATCGATCTGAGAAAGTCCTCCCTCTCGGATAATCTAAGTACATTGAACCTCATCCCCGGATTCTTCTCCTCCAACTTCCGCACTAGCTTAAGGTAGATGTTCTCGAAGTCGGGCCCTATTTCCCTCGACTCCGCGAGAGCCAGCAATTCCTCCGCGGGGATCTCGACAAAAGGTGAAACATGACCGAAGACCTCCCTCAAAGCGAGGAATACCCTGCCTTTCAACACAAGGAGGGATGGAGATCCCGTGAAAATGAACCTTAGAAGGAGGCCCACGGCGTCATCCAAGAGCAGAGGGAGGACAGCTTTGCCTTTACCCTCTTCTCTCTCCTTTAAGAAGGCCAAGACGGCCTCCCACAAATCCGTGTAGGGCGGTAATCTTTCCTCCCTGATCGAGACAGGGAATCCAGATTCAATCTCCGAGAAGAGATCCCACAGCAGATCATCTCGCTTGAGCCCTGACCTGATGAAGACGATATCGTCGTCCCTCCTCAGGAGCTTGTACCTGCTTATAGCCCGCTTAATCCTGCTGAGTAGGGAATCTCTGAGGCAGCGACGGCATAGTACCTCTCCTGAATACCTCCTGACAATTAGCACTTCGCTAGATCCGCACCTGCTGCACCTGAGAGCATTTTTAGTGAGTGGGGATCCATTCATCAGGTAAGGTGCACGCGTTGCTCGATATAAAACCAGAAGCAGAAGTTATCTACGATCCTGAGAGATGGAGGGTATTAGCTAGGAAGAGGAAGAGAGCGATCGAGGTGATGGAAGTGCTATACAGCAGGGGAACACCTGCTTATGTCTACGGGAGCGTGGCTCGTGGAGATGTTAGAGAGAGCAGCGACGTAGATGTGGTCGTACCTAGATACTCGCTCCCCCCCTCTCTCCTAGAAGGGATCCTGGCAGACCATCTAGGGGATCCTGTCTACAGGGAGATAGTCCAAGCTACCCCTAGAAGCACTCCTAAGTACCACATTCACTTCAATGGTAATACCACGGTCTCTATACCGATAGGGATACTGAGGAAGAGGGAGGAAGAGTTCTACAAATTCGGTGGGAGGCTCAATTTAATGGGCCTTAGAAGAGGAAAGAGAGTACCAGGCGTGAACAAGGAACTGAGATTGATATTCCCGACGGAAAATGGTCACTTAGAGTATCCTGTGCTCGGATACGAGGAATATGTGGCCAGGGTACTGGGCGTGGATAAGGACGTAGTTGAGGAGAGAGTGAGGATCCTCACAAAGCGGAAATCCGTTGGTACAACGGGCCTCTACCTTAAATACCACCTGTTACCGAGAGAGAGTTTTGAAGAAGCAATATCAAAGCTCAAGAAGGTGAAGAAAGGGTTCAGATCGAGATTGGCTGAGGATAGAATCTGACCGCTCACTCTATCTGATACCTAAGTTTCGCAGCAATGCCACCAAGGGACAACAACTTCTCGCCGGGCTCGCTCTTCGCATCTACTATGTGAAACTCAGCCCTTGTGTCCTCACACATCTCCAATATCCTGAGCACGTCGTCACGCGTCACGGGATCGAAAAGGAGAGAGCTAGCTACCAAGACCTCATCAGCTGCGCCAAACTGGGCGGCCCTCATTACCTCCTTCAGCCCGTAAGTAACGAGCCTAGATCCCTTGCCAAGTAGCTCAAATATCTCATCCACCGCCCTCATGTCCCGCGCCAAGGTAAACTCCTTCACAACTTTCTCAACATCGCCCCGCTTTATCATCTCTAGAATGCCAGAGAAAGTGGAACTAGTGGCTCCGCCCTCTCGGAGCTTCTTCCCGAGCTCTGGATTCCTTTCCTTCACGTAAGATGTGAACTTCTCCTTGGTGTATCCAGGCCCTCCCACCACTATAGCTTGGGGTTTCATCCTGGAATCTATCTCCTCCAATAGGGATGAGAGCTCTGCGTAGTATCTCCTCTCTGCATCATCCCTCCTTTTTAGATCCCCTCTCTTCGACGGGAGGTTGGACCTTACGTAGGCGATCTCCTCAGCCCTATACGCGTCCACCTTTGCAACGGTGGCACCTTCGTCATCTATCGCCACTAATATGACGTTTCCCTTACTTGAGGACTCCTCCGCTCTCCTCAATATGTCCAGATGAGATCTACTCCACCTCTCCTTCACGACTTTCAATGTGGACCCCTCTGTGACGTTTAACGTGTGATGCTGACCCTGTATCCCGAACTTCTCCGGACCTACCCTGACTATGCCCGTGATCCTCAGCCTAGCGGAGTACCGATCCATCTTGACTTTCTCCACCTCTAAGGTGATGGTCATGGAGACCCTTTCTCCGCTGTCTGCCCTTATTCCCTCCTGCCTCACTCTCCTAGTAGTCCTCATGGTAACAAGGTCTCCTGGCTCTAGGATCGAGGAGAGCCAGTAGAGATCATCTAGGCTTTCAACTCTCAGTTTGATGAATCCCTTCTTGAGATCCTGCTCTAGGATCTTCAACTATGCCACCTACTGTGCTGTATATATCGCCATTCCAGAGGGTTTCCTCACGATATCCCTAGCTATTCCCCCAACTATGGCCCTGACACCCACCTCATAGGCCTTATCCACTATCCTCTGAGTAACTATCCTGTCGTAGACGATGTACCTGACACCGCCGACCTCCGATAGAGCGTTGAGGAGATCAGACGTCGACACCTCCCTTATCAGTGAGAGGTTGTCGTCCAGTAATAGGACCTTATCGGTGCCCTTGATCCTCGCATACTGATCTCTGAACATCTCTGGTATCCTGAGTAGTCTCTCATCCTCCCCTCTCTCATGTCTCTGATGGGATACATGGGATTCAGCGGATCTTATGGCTATGATCCCCCTCTCCTGAGGCGGAGATATTCCGAGCTCCTTCCTCATCTCATCGGCCGGGACAGCTGAGGAAAGGGCCCTCCTAATCTCTTTAGCTGTCAGTTCCTCGACCACCTTACCTTCCGGAGCTCTGGCCACATAGTCTATGTCTGTCTGCTCGAGCAAAGTCCTGAGAACCATTTCACCGCCCCTATCCCCATCGACGAAAGCTATAGCTTCCTTTTCCGAGATAAGCTTAACTAGAGACTTGGGAACCCTCTCTACAGCTCCGCCCATCGCTATCACGTTATCGTAACCGTATTTCAGGAGATTCATGACATCAGCCCTACCTTCGACGACTATTATCTCCTCAGCGTCCTCAACGCCCCTGGCAGCTGGCAGCTCCTCATCCCCATAGAGTATGAAGTTGGACTTCGCGCTTTCCCTCTGCACGAACTCTATGAGCTTCCTGAAGCTGTCCTCCCTCTCAACGGACCACTTCTTTAATATTTCAGCGGCTCTCTTGGCTATCTCATTTCGTCTCTCCTCTCTATCGTCAAGTATTCTAATCAACTTGAATTTCGCTGGATAAGGACCGACCTTATCGACAGTCTCCATTGCAGCGGCGAGTAATGCAGTTCTGACCTTATCCAGCCCGGAATATAGCTCAACAATCCCTCTAGATCTATCTCCCTCTCTCCTCATCCTTATGTTTATCCTTCCTATCTTCCCCGTCCTTTGTAGTTCCTTGAGCTCTAACTCAGGGCCTAGTAGACCCTCTAACTGCCCGAAAATAGCCCCTATCACATCACTGGTCTCTACCACGCCGTTAACTATAACCTCCAATTTGGCAACATACTTATGATGGAAAGCGTCCCTTCTCGAATTATCTGCCAAGATAACCATCCTCCCAAGGACCTGGATGTCCGCCCGCCAACTAATCCCCGCGGGTCACAGGTCAGCCCATGCTTTCCTCCCTACCCACGGGGTCATGCAGCGGCGGGCGGCTAGTATACGACACTTGCCGCAAATATAATCTCTTCGGTCCACTGGAAATCCCTACCACAGAGATTCCTAAAATTCCAGTGAAGGGCACCTAATTTACGAGCCCTATTCGAGAAGCTCACGCCCTTACCTGCATCCAAATAATCATGCCGTCCTGTAAAAAGACCATAAAAAGATTAAAATAGAGTGGGGTCCATCCCCATCCGAGGATAGATATGGGAACAGTGAGGGAGAAGGTAATTAAGAGGACTGCGTATAAGCTCGTTAAGCA
>JARZZM010000017.1 GCA_030130125.1 Thermoproteota archaeon | reverse complement strand
CGACGCTGGCCTCCCTCGTGTCCACCCCATCCACGAGGACCCTCCCCTTCATCTCCCCCCTGTAGAAGTGCGGTATCAACCCGTTAAGGAGCCTCAAGAGGGTCGACTTGCCCGAGCCGTTTGGACCCACGATACCGTAGATCTTGCCCCTCTCCAGCTCCAGGCTGACGTCTCTGAGGGCATTTATCCCACTTCCCTCGTACTTGAACGTTACCCCTTCAACTTCGATCAATCCTGACACCCCTCCTCAGAGCAACTATGAGCTCTCCCACTGCGAGCGGCTGAGCTCCCATTACCCCATACTTCCTAGCGAGCTTGACCACGCTGGGGGGTCTGACCCCATGCAGCGATATGTCTCCCCTGTAAAGCAACTCCCTAGGATGGCCCTCCCTTACTATCCTCCCATTGGAAATCACTATCATCCTATTAGCCTTGGGAGCGAAGAGATCTAGCCTATGCTCAGCAACTACCACAGTCACTCCTTCCCTGTTCAGGTTTCCCAGCACCTTAGCAATACGCGCAGAGCTGAATGGATCTAACTCGCTTGTGGGTTCATCCAGCACGATAACATCCGGCTTCATAGCTAAGACTGAGGCGATGGCCACGAGTTGCTTCTCTCCACCGCTTAGCTCGGCTGTGCTTCTCTTTCTCAGGTGTTCTATTCCCAATTTCTTGAGGACCTCATCCATTCTCTCGACGATCTCATCCCTCGGCAGCCCCAAGTTCTCGAGACCGAATGCTATCTCCCTGTCCACTCTGAGCGTCACGATTTGATTGTCCGGGTTCTGGAAGACCAGCCCAACCTTCTTGGACAGCTGAGCGACGCTGGCCTCCCTCGTGTCCACCCCATCCACGAGGACCCTCCCCTTCATCTCCCCCCTGTAGAAGTGCGGTATCAACCCGTTAAGGAGCCTCAAGAGGGTCGACTTGCCCGAGCCGCTGAGTCCGGCTATGAGGAGAAACTCACCCCTACCTATCTCCAAGCTGACCTCGGACAGCGCTGGTCTCTTACCGCCCTCGTAACGGAAGGTCACGTCTTCTATTTTTAGCATCGGGGCCACATGCTCACACCGTCAAAAAAGATTATAATACCTCCCACTGCCATCCAGCTGAGGGATCCAAATGCCTAGGAGGAGAGCGCGCAGAAAGGGACCGGCCAAGACATGGTACCAAGTCCACGCTGTAGATGTCTTCCCGAACCAGTGGATCGGCGAGACCCCGGCCAGCGATCCCGAAAAGCTCATGGATCGGAATGTGGAGGTGGTGGTGAGGGACATAACCGGGGACTTCATGCACGAGAAGTACAAGCTGTGGTTCAGGATCTTCAAGGTCGACGGTAACAAGGCCTACGCTCGCTTCGTGAAGGAGATGCTGAACAGGGACTACATGAGATCCATAGTCCAGAGGAGGAGCTCCAGGATAGACGTACAATCCGAAGGAGTGACCAAGGACGGTAATGAGGTCCGCATCTTCACCCTCATCGTCACAGCGGTGAGGATCAGGAGCAGTCAGAAGAGCGCCATAAGGAAGAGGGTCGACGAGTATGTGAGGAGCCTCATCCCGGAGTACACGGTGGAGGAATTGGTCAAGTCGTATATATTCGGGGAACCGGTACCCGTAGTCTCTGAGATCCAGAGGATAGCCTCTAAGGTCGCTCCCATAAAGTACGTGGAGCTCAGGAAGATGGTCATACTGAAACCTGCTGAGGCTCCGGAGATACCGGCAGAGGTGGAGCAGGAAGTTGAAAGCAGCGCTACTGGCAGCGGGGAAGGGTAAGAGGTTACGACCGGCCACGGAAGCGAGACCAAAGCCCCTCCTACCTATAGCCGGTTCCACCCTTTTTGAGTACAACTTCTCCCTAATTTCTGACCTACAGGTATACGCGGTCGTGAGCTACAGGAAGGAACTATTCATCGACCTGTCCCAGCGCCTCAATTTCAAGGTCGTGGACCAAGGCAAACCCATGGGAACGGGTCATGCAGTGATGAAACTCGGAGACGAGGTGAGGGACGACATCCTACTCATCTACGCGGACATCTACCTCCCTCCTGACTCTGTTGAGAGGATCCTGTCCTACCGCGACAGGTACGACCATGTGGTGGCAGTCACACCAGTGGAGAGGCCTTGGGAATTCGGGGTGGTGGAGCTATCCTCGGGTCTTCTGAAGAGGATAGTGGAGAAGCCTAAAAGGGGTGAAGAGCCCTCGAACCTGATAGTGGCTGGGGCCTTCTTCCTCTCTCAGTCAATCTTCGATCACCTTATGGATGTGACCCTCTCTCCTAGAGGGGAGATAGAGCTGACGGACGCCCTTACTCTAGCTGCTTCGCGAGGGGAGAGGGTTGGAGTAGTCACTATCTCGCCTTGGGTGGACGCGGGAAGGCCGTCAGACTTCTTGATAGCCCAGAAATATCTGATGAACGATGTGATCAGTGGCGAAAGGTCTCCTCCAGAGGGGTACGTCTTGGAGGGGGACATACTCATATCGAGTACTGGGATCATAGAGAGCTCGGAGCTGGAAGGACCTTCGGTGGTGGCGGGAATGCTGAGGGAATCGATCTTAGGCCCTTACTCATATTTGGAAGCTGGTTCTCATATCACGAACTCGAAAGTCCTCAACTCCATAGTGATGAGGGTCTCATCGGTCCTCAAATCTGAGGTGACGGATTCCCTGATCGCAGACGATGGGGTGGTCGAGGGGAGTACCCTGACGAGATCGGTTACCGCACCATCTTCCCACATCGTCAATTGTGAGATAAATGGGGATAGGGTATGGGAGGGTAGGGTGTGCGTCACCTAGCGGCCACTATCTTCACGACGTCCCTGTGCCTCAACACGTAGTCTAGGGATATCCTCCTCTTCCCCCTAACATCGATCCCGTAAAGGGCCTTCTTAGCTATCTCACTGTGGATCTTCTCAGCCAGATCTCTGACCGTAGCATCCTTGGGCAGCAGTATGGCATCCGGGAGGATGTTCCCATCCTTATCTGACAGCTTAGTCTCGTTCTCAACTGGGAAAACGACCTTCATACCTAACACGTCATAAACAGCAGCTTCCAGCGTCACCTGAACCCCAGTACTCCCGTATCTCTTCAGCACCCTCTCCCTAATGGCCTCCAGAGCCCTCAACTGAGCCTTAGTGAGTCTGGACTCATCCACCACATCGAAGTCAGGATCTCCTGGCTCGTACCTGATGAGTCCCGCCTTCGCTGCCTTCCTCAGGATGAGCTCGGCCTCAGCTGACACAGGAATTACGGGCTCCTCCAGAACTTCTCTCATCCTCCTGATATTACCCTCTGCTTCCGGCACATCCACCTTGTTAGCTGCCACCACGAAGGGCTTCCCCCTTCTTAAGATCTCCCTCGAGAATTCGATCAGGTTCTCATTGCTCCAGTCTAGGGGGGATTTCTCCAGCGACAGTTCCCCAAGCACAACCTTGATGGTTCCTCTATCTATATCCAGTCCCGAGAGGACCTCGTGAAGCGCCGCGTCAACCGATGAGCCAGCCACGATCCTCCCCCTGATCTTACTTTTGGATCTCTCGATGATGGACGCCATCCAGAGAGCGAACTCCTCCTTCACTATCATAACATCCTCTATGGGATCGTGACTGGAGGCGGGTACGGGATTGCCCTCTTCATCGGTGGAGCCCGAGGCGTCCACCACGATCACGTTCACGCTGGCCCTCCTTAAATCATCTAGGAACTTATTTCCGAGTCCCCTTCCCTTAGACGCCCCCTTCACCAACCCAGCAACGTCCAAGAGCTTCACCGGAACGTATCTGTACCTACCGTTGCACCAGCCGTACTTCGGATCACACTTCACCCCGAACTCGGTGCACACGGACTCGACCCTCACATACCCCACGCCTTCATTCGGATTTATCGTGACGAAAGGTCGATTTTCCCTCTCTGCCTCCACTAGGGTAGCAGCTGAGAAGAAAGTGGTCTTACCGACGTTCGTCTTTCCGACCAAGCCTACTAGCATCCTGCCTCCTCGAACTATCAAATTTTAAAATCCACCAGTGGAGGGCCTGAGTGCAGGGTGTAAACTTGGTAGTCGCAGGAAGGTACATGGAGAAACTGGTCTGGAGGAGACGCAAGGAGGATCCGGACTTAGTCAAGCTCTGGAAGGATAGGCTGATACGGTGGAGGAGGGAGCCAGCGATAGTTAGAGTGGAGAGGCCCACCAGAATAGACAGGGCAAGGGCTCTAGGGTACAGGGCCAAACAGGGATTCGTAGTGGTGAGAGTCAGGGTCAGGAAGGGCGGTAGGAGGAAGGGAAGGCCGAGATCCGGCAGGAAGCCCGCGGGACTAGGTATCCTCAAACTGACCCCCGGTAAGAGCATAAGGTGGATAGCTGAGGAGAGGGCTGCGAGGAAGTTCCCCAACTTGGAGGTCCTCAACTCTTACTACGTCGCCGAGGACGGCAAGTACTATTGGTACGAGGTGATAATGGTGGATCCCCACCACCCAGTCATAAAGGCCGACCCTAGGATCAACTGGATACTCAACCCCGCCAACAAGAGGAGGGTATTCAGGGGCCTCACGAGCGCCGGTAAGAAATCTAGGGGTTTAAGGGCTTCTAGAGGCATACCCGACATAGTCAGGAGGTTCAAGCGCAAGAGGAAGCTGGCTAGGAGGCCGGGGGCCTGAGCGATTTGAGGCCCCTCGCCCCCTCCTCCGCAGAGATCACCACAATGGTATATCCCACGGAATTGGAGGAGAGGGTGAGGTATCTCCTCCTCACGCTTGCAGGAGGGGAAGGCGACCTTAAACTCGAGGAGGAGAAGTTCACGAGCCATTACGGCTACTCTTTCAAGGTACTAACGGTTAAACTTGGAAAAGGAGCGGCAGAATCCCTCCTAAAGCGTGTTATCTGCTTCTTGGATGAGTTAGACTTCCTCTCCCTAATGAGTACACTGGAAAGTCACGTGGATGGGAGGGATCTCTATATAAGGCTCGATAAACAGGAGCTAGCGCTGGGTAGGTACGAGCTATTCTCGGGAGGTTCAGGAGGATACGTGAGGATCAAGCTGACTTTCAGGAAGAAAGTAAGCGACTTGGAATCCTTGCTTAGGGAGGTGAGGGAAAACCAGTGCCCCGCTATATAGATATAATAGCACCTGAGAGTGAGGAACAGCTCGAACTGATGGTTAATAGGGCAATTTCGCTTGGGTTCGGTGCGGTAGGAATTGTCGGAGACTTTCCTGATCTTCCCAGCGGAACCTTCAGGGTCTCCATCATGGAGCCATCCTCTATTCCCCAAGAAGCGAGGAAGATGAGGGGAAAGGTGAGGCTTCTCCTATCCTCGCCCAAGACCCTCGAAGAGTCGAGGAAGGTCACTTTCAGCAAGCTCGTGGACGGTGTCGTCGCGAGCTACGATACCGGTAGGCCCAATTTCGATTACGTATCGGCGAAGCAGCTCAAGAGGAATGAAGGGACTCTCTTGGTTCCGGTGGCATGGATGGTCAGGAAAATGCTCGAGGAACCGCGTGTGATCCGGAACGTTCGGCTGGAGATCAGGATCGCTCTCAAAGCGGGACTATACCCTGTGATTGCCTCCATGGCTAGAGATATCAGAGAAGTGGTGCCTCCTCGTCTACTCGCCTCATTCGGCGAGTTCATTTTAGACCTTAAGAGGGACCAAGCTAAATCCATGATCAAGGACTTCCCATCCTATCTCATCAGTGAGGAGAGGAGGCTCAGAGCTAAGGGAGTTGCCTTAGATGAAGTTCAGGGTGCCCATTGAACTCAAAGAGAGGAGGAGGTACATCTGCGTGTATGCGCCGGTTTCCAAGTCCGATCTGAATAAGGTCCTAAAGAGGAGGTTGAGGGAGTTATCGGGGATTAAGGGGTGCGGTATCTATAGATTCACCCTGCTCTCTCTGGGGAATGGCCTCTTCCTAGTTAGGACAACCGAAGCCTCCTTGTCCGCCTTGCTCACGGCCCTCCTCATAAACAGATATGAGGACTTCCCCTCACTGGAGGTTAGAGGGATCTCGGGCACCCTAAGGAAGGCGGAGGAGTTATGCGCCGTTCCTCCCAATGTCAAGCGACGTAGTTGATCGTGATCACGGAGGGAAAACTCTTTATGTCCTAGGACTTTTCAATGACTGAACATCCTAGTGGGGTGGACAAATGTTTCCACAGGTTACAGGGTATGATAGGGCGATTACAGTCTTCAGTCCTGATGGCAGACTCCTCCAAGTGGAATACGCTCTTTCTGCCACTAAGAGGACCCCTCTGGCCTTGGGTATAAAATGCAAGGACGGAGTGGTCCTCCTAGCCGTGAGGAAGTACATCTCTCCGTTGGCTACTCCTCCCGAGAAGATATACAAGATAGACAACCACATAGGCGCGATTGCTGCTGGCTTGGTGGGAGACGGCCTCGTCCTCATAGAGAGGGGGAGGCTCGAGGCCCAGTACAACAGGCTCATCTACGGTGAACCCATAACCGTGAAGAACTTGGCTAAGAGGATTGCTGTCCACAAACAGCAGTTTACCCAGTATGCCGGTCTAAGACCGTTCGGCGTCATGATGATGATAGGAGGCATAGATGAGGAGCCTGAACTCTACGTGACCCATCCGGGAGGGGCCTTCTACGACTACGCGGCCTTCGCGGTTGGAAAGAACTCCGACAAGGTGAACGAGACCCTAAAACAGACATACAATGAGGGTATGTCCCTAGAAGAGTGCTTGAAGTACGCTATAAAGCTGATAATGGAGGCAGAGGAGGGAGAGGTGACCGCGGACTCGTTAGAGATTGCAGTCATAGACAGAGAGACGAAGAAGTTCAGAAAGCTGTCCAGAGACGAGCTTGAAGAGTATGTAAAGGCCGTGAAGAGGTGATTTAGGTGCCCGAGCCGGTAATAGCGAGGATCACTCGGGCCGGAAAGAGGTTCGAGATATATGTGTATCCGGAGAAGGCCTATCAGTTCAGGGAAGGAAGGCCAGTAGATGTGAGGAGCATTCTGGCAGTGGAGAACGTGTTCACGGACGCCAGAAAGGCCCTGAAGGCCTCCTCAACCGATCTCAAGAAGGCCTTCGGAACTACCGATCCTTACGAGATAGCCGAGATCATCCTTAAGGAGGGAGAGGTCCAGCTGACTGCGGAGTATAGAAAGAAGCTTCAGGAGGAGAAGACTCGCTGGATAGTCAACTACATACACAAGAACTTCGTCGATCCACAGACCAACCTCCCACATCCCGTATCTAGGATACAGAAGGCCCTGAAGGAGACCAAAGTGAAGATAGATCCGATGAAGGAGCCGGAGCAACAGGTCAAGGAGGTAGTGGAGCAGCTTAGGAAGATACTCCCCCTAAAGAGCGGTCAGGTCAGGATGACTGTGATCGTTCCCGCTTCGGTGTGGGCCAAGGCGAGATCTCTCTTGGCTGGTCAGGGGAGCATACTGTCGGAGAAGTGGTCCGACGACGGGACCCAAGTCACCTTCAAGGTGGAGCTCCCCATAGGGGCTCAGATGCTCGTCTTGGAGAGGATAGGGGAGATGGGAGGCCAGGCGAAAGTTGAGTGAAAGTGCGATACTTGTCAAGAACAGGGAGGTCGTCGTTCCCGGACAGCCTCTAGCCAAGGGGAGGTTTAAGCTAGGTAGGGACGTTTACCGGGACGAATCCGGCATCATCAGGGCCAAGAAGCTGGGATTGGCCGATATAAAGGAAGATACTGTGTCAGTAGTGCCGCTTTCCGGCGTTTATATCCCCAAGGAGGGGGACATAGTCATAGGGATAATCTCCAGGATAAGCGGATCCACCATAATAGTGGACATAAGGTCTCCCTACCAAGGCGTGATCCCCATACCTAGGGGGAGGGCTACCGAGAGGGTGGACATGAGGAAGTACGACCTGAAGCTGGGCGATGTGATACTGGCGAAGGTCAAGGCATTTGATGGATCATCATCCCTCCTCCTTACGATAGACATGGAGGGCTTGGGGAAACTGGAGGGAGGTTACATACTCGAGGTGGAACCCGCCAAGGTACCCAGGGTCATAGGGAAGAGGCAGTCTATGCTGACGATCCTCAAGGAGAAGACTGGGAGCGATATAATCGTCGGAAACAATGGAAGGATATGGGTTCGTTCTCCCTCCTTGAAGGAGTTACTCGCTCTGGAGAAGGCTTTGAGGAAAATAGAGGCAGAATCTCACGTCTCAGGACTCAGCGATAGAATATCTTCCTTCTTGACCCAAGAACTCTCTGGTTGAGGAGGTGTAAGATCATGCCCCTGTATGTTGAGAAGAAGCCCGAGGTCCTGATAACCGAGGATGGTGTGAGGACTGATGGGAGAAAGCCCTACGAAATGAGGCCTGTTAGAATGACCGTCGGCATACTGGACAAGGCCGACGGCTCGGCATTCATCGAGTGGGGCGGTAATAAGATACTGGCTGCAGTTTTCGGTCCGAGAGAGGTGCATCCCAAGCACCTAGTCCTGCCTGACAAGGCGCTGGTGAGAACCAGATACAACATGGCTCCCTTCTCCACACCGGAGAGGAAGAGGCCCGGACCGGACAGGAGAAGCGTGGAACTATCAAAGGTGATAAGGGAAGCCCTGAAACCAGCCATCTTCGTGGAGAACTACCCAGGATCCGTGATCGACATATTCGTAGAGGTGCTGAGATCGGACGCTGGCACTAGGGTAGCTGGAGTGAACGCCGCATCCCTCGCCCTAGCTAACGCGGGGATAGCGATGAGAGGACTCGTGGCAGCCTGCGCGGTGGGCAGGGTGGGAGATTTCGTGGTCTGCGACCCGAATCACGATGAGGACATGTGGGGGGATGCCGACATGCCGATGGCCATGCTCATGGAGGCAGAGGAGATAACCCTGCTTCAAACCGACGGTCCAATGACGGAGGAGCAGTTCAGGGAGGCGCTCAAGCTGGGAAGAAACGCTATCCGCTTACTCTACGAGATGCAGAAGGAGGCCTTGAAGAGGCCCTACCAAGTTGTGGAGAGATCCGTCAGGGGTGTTGTGTGATGTTCGAATCCGAGATGCTCACCCACAACCTGCTCAAGGAGTACGTTAAGGATCTGGTATCGAAGGGCCAGAGGATCGATGGTAGGGGGTTCCAAGACTACAGACCAATAGAGGTGAAGGAGGGGACATTCACCAAGGCGGAGGGCGAGGCTTGGATAAAACTGGGGAACACCCAAGTGCTGGTCGGCGTGAAAGCTGATGTGGGAGAACCCTTCCCCGACACGCCAGACAAGGGAGTACTAGTGTCTAACACAGAGCTGCTTCCACTTGCCTCTCCAACATTCGAGCCGGGTCCTCCTAATGAGAACGCCATCGAGGTTGCGAGAGTAGTGGACAGAGCTATAAGGAGCGCTGATGCGGTCGACATGTCCTCCCTCGTGATAGTGGAGGGTAAACTCGTCTACATGCTCTTCCTTGACATGTATGTGCTGGACTACGACGGGAATCTAGAGGACGCCCTGACCATCGCTAGCCTCATAGCCCTCGGAAGGGCCGAGATCCCCAAGGTGGAGGTAAAGGAGGACGGTGAGATAGAGGTCAAGGAAGAGAAGTGGAGGGTGAACCTGAAGGACCTCCCCATAAACTTCACGTTCGTCAAGATAGGGGACCAGCTGCTTTTGGATCCCGTGCTTGAGGAGGAGCAGGTCTCCGATGCGGCCATAACTTTGGCAATAGACAAGGAGGGTAGGGTTTGCTCGATCCAGAAAAGGCACGGCAAGTTCACCATGGAAGAGATTTTAAATGCCGCCAGCATAGCCCGTAGCAAGTGGCCTGAGATAGCGGGGAGAGTGAGGGAGGCAATCTGATATGACCGGCGCGCCTAGAGCCAAGCTGAGAACCCCCAGATACGGTCTGAAGATCAGGAGGAGGGTCGAACACATCCTCCAGAAGTCCAAGAGAACTTACAGGTGCCCCTACTGCGGCGCCAATGCCGTCAGGAGGATCAGACTGGGTGTCTGGGCCTGCAAGAAGTGCGGTAAGGTGTTCACCGGAGGTGCGTGGGAACCCTTCACTGCAGTGGCTAGGAGCGCAGAGTTAGCAAGGGAGAGGGCTTGATCCTAATAACGACCACGAGAAGGCCCTCTCGCCGCACCCGTTCTTTTGTTCGGGACCTATACCACGTCCTTCCCAGCGCGATCAGAAGAAATAGGGGGAAGATGTCCTTAGAGGATCTAAACGAGCTGGCTCTCCAGTCGGGAGCCGAGAGGGTGCTCGTCGTAGGTACTTCGAGGGGTAACCCCTCCTTCTTAGCCTTTTACGAGCCTCATCCATCAGCGATAAGACCTATCTCGATAATACACCTGAGAGGGGTTTCCTTAAGGAGGGAGATAACTGAGAGGAGAGCCCCTCACTCGAAGGACCTCCGCATCACGTACTCTCGCCCGGATCTAGCCCACTTAGCTCAAGTACTCTCCCTCTCCTTCAACGTGGGAGAGCCCATCCTAGCGACGCTCGAACAGCTGACTCAAGTGGAAGGATGCGACCTCACACTTCACCTATCACAGGGATTGGACGACATAACCAACTCGTCCTTCTACAGGACCAGACCACCTTGGGAGGTGGGCCCTAGGATGAGGATAGGGGGGTTCAAGGAGTTTGAAGGTGGAAGTGGATCTGAGAGTGAGAGTAACGTTTGAGAGTAACAATGAAGCTTCTCGCTTCTACAAAGCCCTACTCCCAGACTTCTCCGATGTGAAGGTAAGTCTAGAGGAGGATTCGGTGGTAATCGACCTCGTCAGCCTTCCCCCATCCAGAGCCAGAGCTCTAGCTAATAGTCTCTTGAGAACGGTTCAACTCTATCAGAGGATGTTTGAGGCCCTTAAGTAATCTTGGGGTAGGTTTCAAATGGCTTCTCCATCAGGAGAACCGAGAGCCCATTATACACTAGGTAAAAGAGGGACTCGCCCAAGCCTCTCTTCCTAACTCGCCTCGCTGAGGTATAAACGACCATCCCCGGGACGAATTTTATCTTACCCATCCTAGATGCGGCCATGGAGAGTAGAGCATCCTCGGAGACCCTAACATCCTCCCTGAATCCCCCCAGCCTCAGTAACACGTCCCTCCTGAAGGCCGAATTGAATCCCATGAGGTGGGGCCGCCCCATGAAGATGGTGAACCTCACCATCAGGTCGTAGGAGAGAATGTACGCGGCCTTGAGTAGATCATCTCCATCCTCTAGGGGGTAAGCAGGCCCGCCCAAACCGATCACTTCCTCCTCCTCGAATCCCTTAATGAGCGCGGCCCTCCACCCTTTGGCCACGACCGTGTCGGCGTCGACGAACGCTATCATGTCCCCAGAGGATAATCTAATTCCCGCATTCCTGGCCTTGGCAGGTGAATCGTATTCAGGCGAACTTCTCACGATATCCGCATATCTCTCGGCTATTTCAACTGTGCCGTCCTCGCTCCCGCCATCGATCACAACTATCTCATCGACATTCTCATTCCTCAGGGCCATCAAAGTTCTCTTAATGTAACTAGCTTCTCTGTAGGTCGGGATCACCACAGAGAGCTTCATAGAACGACACCCATGGCGGCGGAAATGAGGGCGACCACTCCAGTGGATATCAGGTTCACCGCATGGTTATTCAACCATTTCAATCCTCTGACAGGCCTCGCACCCCCATTACACAGAGAAGGGTCCTCGACTATCCTATCCTCTTCAACGCACCTGTATCTGACCTGCAATAGGGCCCCAAGCAGACTATCTATCAGGCTACAGGAGAAACCCAAGGCTGCGACCAAGAGCAGCTGGTTCAGCCCTATCATGGAGAAGGAAAACGCCTCAATGGCTATCAGAAGAGCGCCTATCAGGCTTGCGAGTGTCCCCAAAGGAGAGATGGCGCCTGACGTGCCCGGTGGTGCCCTTCTTAAGGTGTGGATCATAATCGGCGGATCCGCGCTGAGCACCCCTATCTCGCTCCCCAGAGTGTCTGAGAGTGCTCCAGCTAATGAGGACACGAAGGCCAGCATGGCTGGCTCCCAAGAGGTCAATGAGTAGAGTAGGAGCATGGATGTGGGGAAGAATAGATTGGCTGCAACGTTCTTCCACGTCCTAGCGCCGCCCTTAAGCTCCGCAGCGCCTAACTCCTCCTTCAGACCGTACTTGTACTTGGTGAATGCAGATCCTACTAGGAAGAACGTGATTAACATGAATGTCGCGGACAATCCGCCACCTAACACAAACACGATACCCACAAGCAGACCAGCTACGAATCCTGACCTGTCTATGGATCTATTGAAGTATCCAGCGGATCCCACTGTCAGGACCACTGCAAGGCCGGCTAATGTGCTCACTAGATCGGCTGCCATCTCCCCAATCCAGCCAAGGGATCAGGTAATCGTTTAAAAATGAAGGCAGTTACACAGCGATGGGGGCCGTGGTCTAGCTAGGTAGGATGCCAGCCTGGGGCGCTGGTGGTCCCGGGTTCAAATCCCGGCGGCCCCACCAGCTTAAGAAATTCCCCTTCTTACCGGCACGCCCTCAACCAATCTATCTGAGAGGACCCTGATGATCTTGACCCTGAGCACTTTTCCGATCTTGGGCCTTTTCCTCACTCTCAACTTGACGACTGGGCCGCCAGCTAGGGGATAGGCGTAGCTCCCCTCTCCTACAGAGGGAGCAACGATTACCTTGATTACGGCTCCTAAAAGCTCCCTCTTTCTCATCCTGTTGAGCTCGATAGCCTTTTCCGCGATCATCTTGGATCTACGATCCGGGATCACATCGTAACCTTTGAAGGCCGTCCCCGGAAGTGGTCTGAACCTGTAAACCGTTATCTTCTCTGCACCGTACCTGTAGGCCAGCTCCATCGACCTCAGAGTCATCTTGACCACCCTATCATTCTGCCCAGGCAGGCTGTGTATGAAGTAGGCGTAGGGTCTGAGTCCCACCTCTCTCAGTTTCTTTATTGCCTTCATGGATTCATCAGGTCCACAGGGCCTGCCCAGTAGGTCAGCATGTTCCGGATCGCCCGTCTCCACACCTATGTGTATCGCTGTCCCCTTGAGGTATCTCCCCAACACCTCGGCAACTTCGTCGTTGACTAGGCAGGGCTTCACATTCTCAACCTCGAAGAAAAAGCGGTATTCCCGGGAAAGCTCCTTGATGGCCTTCAGCAACTCCTCTATAGCGTTTACATTGGGTCCTGGCTTGTAGGGATGCGTGAGAGGTCCATTGACCAGCCGCTCCCTACCGTACTCTAGGAAGTCGGCGCCGCTGAGCACTATCCTCCTGACCCCCATCTCAGCCAGACCCCTAACCTCCTCTACGATGGAGTCCTTGTCCCTGGACTTCGGCGTCCCGTAAAGAGCTGGAATAGAACAGTAGCCACAGCCAGGAGGGATGCCTTGGGGACATAGTAGCCTCTTCCTCAGATCGAACTCATAACAAGCTCTACAGAGATCGCACATTTCCTTAGAAACCCCTATCTTCGGTCTATTGAAGTTAGAGCAGCTCCTCACGACCTCGACGTAGACCCTGCTGCTTCTGTAGTGGGGTATGGTCCTGTAAAACTTGACAGCAGATACGGAAGGCCGGAACCTCCTAAGGTCCTCCGCTGACAAGTTAGAGACATGGGTCAACACCCCGTCCCCGGTTATCAGGTTAGGAACGCCCTCCAAATCTTGAGGAATCTTGCCCACAGAGAGGCCTCTCCTCAGGAGGGACTCGAGAGTGACCTCTCCCTCACCCCACACTCCCAAGTGGAAGCCCAATCTAGGTACGATGCTAGGATCTGAGGTTATAGGTCCACCTATGATCTTTATACCCTTGAATCTGCTGGCGACTCTCCGAACAACTGGCTCATCCATGGTCATGGCGCTAACTAGAAGGACATCGAACTCGCCTGCTCCTTTCCTCAAGTAGTCCTCCACTCTGTAAATCCGGTACTCCAGATCGAACATCTCTAGCACTCCTGCGATCGCCCTAGGACCTGCTCCTATGACGTCTAGAGAGGATAGCCTCTTTCCCTCGCCTGCGGCCAGCGCATCCAATATTAGGAACATCTGGTGGTAAGACGAGATGCCAGGTAAATCTTTTCTCTCAGAGTGCGGAACCCTCCTCTTGGACCTAGCATTGAGGGAAGAAGCGAGAGAGATAGTAGCGGAGGCGAAAGGGAAACTCATTACATCAATCGGGGATATACCCGACGCTCCTCTAGTGTCGGTGGGGGACAGGGTCACCTACTCGCTGCTAGAGAACGGTAGAAGGCCAGAAGTGGCAATAATAGATCTCAAGGAGAGGAGATCTAGGGAAGCGCCCGCGGTGTACCGGCTGAGCGGGTACCTCATCCTATCCTCAAGTAATCCCCCAGGCAGGATAACAAAGGATTCTTGGAACGCTGTTAGGCTCGCTATAAATATGGCGTCTCGCGGGTTTAGAATTGTCTTGATCGTGGATGGTGAGGAGGACCTGCTGGGCTTTCCCGTCACCCTGCTGGCGCCTCCCGGCTGGTACATGCTTTACGGTCAGCCGGGTATGGGGATGATTTTGGTGGAGATCAACGATGAGGTGAAGAAAGAGGCAGAGAGCCTACTCATTAAAGCATTTAAACCTCTCTAGGAAGTTTATACCTCCTAATAAGTATGAATGGATGGTTCTCGTCGAAATCTCTGTATTCCTGACCAGATAGAACCGCCTTACCTGTAGCCAGCAGCTCGTCCCTCGTGTTCACGATCAGCACCTCACTCTTGGGCCTTATCTGAGGGTCAGCCCAGTCCACGAACTTCACGAAGACCGTAGTCCCTCTAGCAACAATCTCCTCGAACCTCTCCTTTACGCACACCCTAGATCTAGGTGAGGGGAGGAGCTTGAGCATCAGCTCCGCTCCCTGCAGCGTGGGAACGAACATCCCATCGCTGGGCCTGATAAATCCGATGGTAACGCCATCCTTCATCACTTCCCTAGGCATACCCGTCCTCTTGGACCTCCTTATTCGAGCTCCTTTACCGAGCTCCTTCAGGGAAGGGTGAAACTGGTAAGATAGTAAGGAGGAGACCAGCTCCTCGTCAGAGGGCTCATCTATCACTTCCTCCTCATAGGGGAAGACGGTCTGACCGAATGGATAAGCGTACTTTAACCCCAAGGGAACCCTCCCGTAGAGCCTCCTCATGATATGCCTCCCGAACACAACGTTCCTGACCCTATCCCGTGCCCTGATTACTTCGGGCCTGAAAAACGTCTCTGGACCCGAGTACAACAGACCTGACGACTTGGAGAAGGGCTCCCTGATCTCCAGTAGGCCCTTCCAATTCTTTAGAACGTATTCAAGTGCCACGTATAGCTTGGGATGGAACCTAGCCCTCTCCTGCACGAGCTCCCACAGCCACTCACCCCTTATGGCCTCTCTCACCTTCCTGATTTCTGCAATCGACACATATAGGTTGTGTTTCGCGATCAATCGAACTTTCTCCTCTCTAGGAAGCTCTTTAACCTCCTTAGGAGTATATCTCATACATACTGGACATGAACACGGGAACTCATCGATATCATCCAGCTGGAGGGTTCCTTGGGGCGTCATATACCTCCCTTGCTCAGCATACAACGCGTACGCTGCTGAGTCGAAGGAATCCGCACCTAGAGCTGCGAAGAAGGCGAAGGTGGAAGGGTGACCTATCCCCCAGAAGTGAAAGGGTTTTCCAGACTTGAGGATAGACCTCACGAGCAGGAAGTGCCTGGCTTGGAGGGTGAAATCATATCTCTCAAGCGCAACCTTGAGGGAGCCCACTCCATTATAGTCGAAATCCAACTCCCTTATCCGTCTGGAGCTGTACTCCACCAAATCTGTGTGGACCGATCCCTGAGGCGTTCCCACCCATAAGGTCCCCCTCAAATTATCCTTTATCTCTGACCACTCTTCCGCGTTCTCTAGCGTCCTCATAATTCCCTTCTCCGCCTCTCTCCTGCTGATCTCAGATGACATGGGAACATCCAGTATGGACCCGATGTCCGATCCTATCGCGTGCTGGAACTCGAGTATCTCCCTGTTGGATATCTCCACATCCCCATACCTGTAGATCTGGTAGGCGCCGGAGTCGGTCATCACGATTCCATCAAATCCCAAGAGGGAGTGGATCCCTTGCTCTAAGGCCTTCTCTCTCAAATCCTCCGACTTGTATATTATGTAAGAATTCGTTATCAAGGCTCTAATCCCCATTTCCTTCATTTCCTCAGGGGTTACTACGGGTTTGTTCGGGTTATACACAGGAAAGAACTCCGGCAGAGTAAGCGTTCCGCTCTTGGTTCTGAGATCGGATAGCCTAGCGGAGGCATCGCTCTTCCTGACTCTGAAGATCAGATCCATGGGGAGAGCCCTAACCACTTATATCAAAATAATAAAAAGGAAGGCTGATGGTTCAGGAAATGCCATTACCCTCGCTTCTCAGTAGGTTAAGTCCCTTAGGAGTTATGAAGACTCGCTCCCCCCTGAACCTTCTCCTCCTTGTAATAAGGCCCTTGTTGGCGAGGTACTTCAGGACGAACTCCCTAGCTACCCTGTCAGGAATCAGTTCAGATGCAACGATACCGTCATTTCCAGCTTTCTCTAGTTTCCGTAGGATCCTTAAATGCGCATCCATCAGAACCCTCAATTTATTCACCTTTCGCCGTCATCCGGCATCAGCCGGAGGGATGACGACGTGGGAGGGCCTGAGCCTCCCAACTAACACTAAAGTAACATTTCTGTCTATAAAACTTTACCTATCTGCCTTGCCGTTCCACCATTGTTTACGTCGATTGGTTAAATGAGATCCCTGTGTGAAAACGCTGAAATAGGGTCGGGGTTAGAAGCCCAGGTGCCACTATGGAATGGGATGTCATAATAGTCGGCGGTGGACCCGCTGGCCTATCCGCGGCGAGGTTTTCCTCTGAACTGGGGCTCAAAACCCTGCTCTTCGAGGCCTATTCCGATATCAAGGCTTGGAAGCCCTGCGGTGAAGGAGTGAGCAAGGAGACCTTCGAAACAGCCGGGATAGAACCCAAACCAGGTATAGTTGCAAACGAGCTCAGCATGAGAGTGTACTCCCCCTCGGGAAAGTATGTTGAGATCCCGCTGCACGGTTTCGCTATAAACAAGGACCTGTTTCTCCAGGAGATGGGTAAGGAAGCGCTAAAGGCAGGTGCCGAATTTAGGATGGGGGAGAGAGTAGGGGGGATAGTTAAGGAGGGAGGCAAGGTCGTAGGAGTTAAGACCTCTAGGGGCGAGGTGATCAAGGGAAAGGTGGTCATCGGCGCGGATGGATACAACTCAGTCGTCGCCAAGACGGCCGGTCTGGATAACACTACCGAACTGATCCCCGTTTATCAGTACAAGATGGTTGGCGTAGAACTGGACTCCCACACAACCGGCCACATATACGTAGGCTCCATGGCTCCAGGGGGATACGCTTGGATATTCCCGAAGGACGAAGAGATAGCCAACGTGGGTATTGGAGTGCGGCCGGGGGCGCCCAAGCCTTACCTGGATAAATTCATAAAGGAAAGACCTGAACTCTTCAAAAAAGCCAAGATAATGGGGGTTGGAGGGGCAGCAGTCCCTATCGGTGGTATGGCTAAGGAGTACATTGCAGACAATCTCATACTCTTAGGAGATGCAGCGGGTATGGTCATCCCCTTCACCGGCGCTGGTATTCACTCCTCGATAGCTGCGGGCAAGGCGGCCAGCAAGGTCATAAAGGAGGCCATAGAGAAGGGAGATACCTCAGCTAGGTCCCTTAAGACCTTCGAGAAGGAATATGAGCACTGGATAAAGAGGATAAACGATAGCTTGAAGGCCATGAGGGTCTTCGAGAGACTGGGCGATGAAGATCTCAACCAGCTAGCAGATGTGCTGGATTACGAGGACGTGATAAACTTGGCGAACGGGATGAATTTGGGTAAGGTGGCCATGAAGCTAATGAAACACCCGATCTTAGCCACTAAGGTGGCTAAGGCTCTCCTGTAGGAGGTGTCCTGTTGCCTATAAAGGAGGGCGACACTGCCCTCCTAGTTGTTTACAGCAAGAAGGGGAGGCCCAAGAAGTTCTTAGTGAGAGTCAAGGAGGAGAAGAGGGTTCACACACATAAAGGATACATAGACCTCTCCTTACTGATAGGAAAGGATTGGGGATCGGTAGTTCGAACCAATAAGGGCGTCCCGGTCGAGGTACACAGGCCAACATTAGCGGACATTATTGAGAAGTTGGGCAGGGCCACCCAGATAATATATCCCAAGGACTCGGGCTTCATTCTACTGAAATCAGGGATCAAGCCAGGGGATAAGGTGGTTGAGATAGGAACGGGATCCGGGGCCCTGACTATAGTGCTCGCCACATTTCTGGGCCCCAATGGGAAGGTGTATAGTTATGATGCGAGGGAGTCGTCACTTAAGATGGCGGAGAGGAACTTGAAGACCCTTCAACTGACCAATGTTGTCCTGAAATTGAAGGATGCGAAGCAGGGAATAGATGAAGAGGATGTAGATGCGGCATTCATCGATGTACCCGATCCTTGGGAACTCCTCCCTATGATCCACGAGAAGCTGAAGCCCAACGGCATCTTCGTAGCCTTTGTCCCCTCCTGTGAACAGATAAGCAAAACTGTAGTGAAGGCCAAGGAGGCAGGGTTCAGCATGGTGGAGGTTCATGAGATATTGGATAGGGAGTACGAAAGCGATGAGAGGAGGACCAAGCCCCACCCTAGAATGATAGCGCATACGGGCTTCATAATATTCGGCAGAAAGATTAGCCCGCCCTCCTCAACCTGAACACTATCTCGTACTCCCCTGGCTCCAGCTCCGCAACCATCACTTCCTCGGTGATCGTCCTAGAGAGATCGATCTCCCACTCCCCTTCCGAGACCTCCCTCAGGAAGGCCTCCTCTACAAGTGACTGGATCCCGCTTTCAGAGACCTCACGCTCTATCTCTCTTTCAGGCTTTTCGCTAACCCTGTAGACGACGAACTCCAAGTCTCTCGAACCGCAGGATGAGCAGGTCTCCGGGAGGGTCTCATCAGATCCCTCCAAATCCTTCTTAAACCCACAGGACCTGCAAACTAACATTACCTTCAGCAAGGTTCTACACCCGAAATGAGGACGGAGCCTCTCCTCTTAGACAGCTTTACCCCTCCAGGGTGAATGAGGTAGGGCCCCCCTTCAGAGAGCTTCTCTATCTCCATCCCAGATGATTCGCCCTCGTGTCTAGATAGTAGGGATTCTAGGGCAGAGACCACCGCTTTTGGATCTATGGTCCTCGTTATGACGATGCCTCCCTCTATCAAGAGGCTGATCACTTCACGCACGCTATCCTCAGAGAGTTCCTCCAGGAACAGTATGTTCATCCACTGGCTACCTCCGCTATGGCCTCATAGAGGCTCTCAATATTGTCTCCCCTTAAAGCCGAGATCTTCACGACCGAGTCCTCTGAAAAGGCCTTCTCCACCCTGTTGGGCCTGGCATACGGGAGGTCGATCTTGTTAGCCACCACTATGTAAGGTATCCCCCTAGCCTTCAGATTTCCAGCTATCACCCAGTTAACTTGCGATGTCGGATCCTTGGTGGAGTCTAACACTATCAAGGCCACATCGACCCTCTCCATCGACTTTATGGCCTCAACAACTCCCTTAGCCGCCTCGGCAGCTCTCTCTAGAGCCTCCTCTTTCTTGAACCCGTATCTAAGGAAACTCCTGTAAGTGACCCTCATCGCTATTCCCGGCGTATCAACGACATCCATTACTAGGGAAGAACCATTTCTCAACCTGAGGGAGACGTTCTCCATTACGCTGACGGTCCTGGTCTCGTGAGGCACTCTGCTCACGGTCCCGAGCTTCTCCCCCACGAAGTCCATGCAGATCCTATTGGCTAGAGTTGTCTTTCCAGAATTGACCGGACCGTAGATACCCAGTATTATCCTCTTCCTCCTACGGAAGAGCCTAGAAAATATTCTAGAAATGAATCCACCACTTTGCTTCGGCTCCACGAGTCTGGCCAGCATTTTCCCATATAAACAGATTCCATTGCCGTTATAAAGGGCCTAACTGGGATGTAATGCGCCTTAAATATCTAACTCCTAGCTCAGCCGGACTACCTCACCCAGCTTTGGGATATACGTCCTGATTCCCCTCTTCTCCAACTTTCTTCTCAACTGACGCATCTTATCGGGCTCCCCATGGACCAGAATAACTTCCTTCAGTCCGCTTTCACTCAACTTAGATACGAAATTGATCAGGTTTGGCTGGTCGGCGTGGGCGGAGAAGTCGGCGAACTTGACGTCTGCCTCTATGCGTATCGTGCTACCGTCAGGCATTGGTACGTCCCTCTCACCATCCATCAATAGTCTGCCCCTAGTTCCCTTGACTTGGTATCCCGTCAGATAGATCAGGTTTCCCTTTTTCGTCCCGAAGTGCTTTAAGTAGGTGAGAACCGGACCTCCTTGGAGCATTCCAGATGTAGTTACCACTATGAAGGGCTCACTGAGATCCAAGATCTCATCCCTGCTCCAGACCTCCTCTATCGCTCTGTGATCGAACAGACCTCTCTTGCTCTCCCTCACCCTCCTCTGCAGCTCAGGTCTAAGCCAAGACCAGTAAATGGTGTAGAATTTGGAGACCTCCCTGATCATACCATCAACGAATATCGGGACCTCGGGGAGGAATCCAGACTCCATATAGTGGATTAGCGTCAGAAGGACCTCTTGGGCCCTTCCTAATGCGAAAGCTGGGACGATCGTCACGCCACCGGACTGGATAACGGACCTTATGTCCTCGACGAACTTCCTCTCCACCTTCTTCCTGGAGGGGTGGACATCCTGGTCTCCGCCGTACGTACTCTCTATCACGAGGTAATTCACTTCCGGGAGGTTTACATCTGCGCCTCTGAGCGTCCTAGTATTTGATGTGTTCAGATCGCCCGTGTACAGAAGGGAAATCCCATCAGGCGATCTCAGATATATCATCGCGGAGCCCAGTACGTGCCCCGCGTTGAAGGGGATGACCTCCCAATCTCTCACTTGGGTGGACATGCCGAATCTGATGGACCTCTCCCTCTTCTTCAGCAACCCTATATCCTGATTGGTGAAGGGCTTCGGTTCATCTTCAGGAAATAGATTAAGGAAATCCCTCAGTAGGATCTCGGACACATCTACGGTGGGAGGGGTAGCTAGGAGGTCGCATTCCCATTTGGATACTACGGCGGGGGCATACCCTGAATGATCTAGATGAGCATGGGTCAGCACTAGGGAGCTGACTTCATGCTGAGGATCCAAAGGGAATTTGTCCCTGCCCCTCCCCCCGAAATCGACGCCGGAATCGAGTATGATCGACCCTTCCTTCCCGATCACCTCTAAGCTGGATCTTCCTACCCTCTCGGCAGCACCCAAGAACCTGAGCTTAATCCCGCTCGTTCTTACGCACCTCCTCAATTAGTCTTTTAGCTCTCTCAAATTCCAGACGGGCTATCTCATGACCAGCCCCGATATATGTGTTAGGATCTCTCAGGGCTTCAACCTCCTCAGGAGTTAGGAGGCCGCTTATGGTCGAGTCTTCCAAGGCGACCTTGAATAGGGGCTCTCCCCGCTCGTAGGATGTCATCGCTACCCTCCTCACTAGCTCATGGGACTCCTGTCTTCCTAAGCCCTTCTTCACTAGGGCTATCATCAACCTCTCACTCAAAGCTAGGTCAGAGTACCTTACGAGATTTTCCCTTATCCGATCCTCATTGATCACCAGATTTCTCATCACATCGGTAAGAGAGATGAGTTGCTCTTCCAGTAGCAGGAAAGCTTCGGGCAGGAAACACCTTTCTGCAGAACTATTCGTCAGATCTCTCTCATGCTCGAGCACTACGTTCTCGAGCGCTGTTATTGCGAGGGATCTCACCACCTTCGCTAGCCCGCAGACCTTCTCGCTCTTTATGGGATTCCTCTTGTGAGGCATGGTGCTAGATCCGACCTGAGCGGTGGATTCGAAGTACTCTTGAATCTCTCCTATCTCCGTCCTGTGAAGGTTCCTTATCTCGTTAGCTATGGCATCTAAGGAGGAGGACATTGCCGATATAGATGCGATTAGCCGGGCTAGCCTGTCCCTAGGAACTACCTGAGTGCTTATCTCTGCGGCTTTAAGGCCGAGCCTACCCAACACATCTTCTTGGAATTTTATGGGATCCTCGACGCCCAGCTCCACGAGCGCGGCCATCGTCCCGACTGCGCCAGATATCTTGCAGACTGCAGCATCATTTAGGGTCTCTAATAGGCTTTCCAAACTCTTCCTCACGAAATACGACCACAGCGCGAACTTCATTGAGAGAGGGATCGGGTCCGCTATGACGCCGTGCGTCCTACCTGGAGCCACTATCCCCTTCTTCCTTACCTCCTCCCCTCTACTGACGATTTCCTCTAGGAGGTTTACTGCCCTCCTCACGAGCAGAGATCCAGCTTCTCTGATTTGCAGGGCCATCACCGTATCGAGCACATCGTTAGAGGTTATCCCGAGGTGCACATGCATCCCACTCCTCCCCGCCTTCCTAGCCAGCACCCTGACCAAGGCCATCGTCTCATGCTTCGTGATCCTCTCTTCCTTCCTCACCTCATCCCAGCTTAAGGACTCAGCAGCCCTCCTCACATCCTCGACCGCCTCTCTGGGCACTATACCTCTGTCCGCGAGTGCCTCGAGTAGGGCGACCTCCACTCGGGCCATGAGCCTCACTCTGTTTTCAGGTTCGAAGACACGCCTCATCTCGCTCGATCCATATCTGTAATCAATCGGGTGAACCGGCATGGATCATTGACCTCGCTTGCTCTATTATCTCCTTGGACAGACGCCTTCCTATCCCCGGCAACCTCTCGAGGTCCCTTGGAGTCGCCTCAGCTATATCCTTAACGGTCCTGTACCCAGCCTCAAAGAGGACCTTGGCCCTTATCCTACCCACCCCTCTTATTGAGACGAGTTGGAACATCTCCTCCGGTATGCCGTGTTTCAGCCTCATGGACAGGGTGCCCAGCCAGTTAGCGAGCGCCTTCTTCCTCAATAGTCTGGCTATCTCCGAGAAAGCGTAACAGAGCCAAGCACCTGTCTCAGCCAGTCCTCTCAGATCGCCCGGCTCTATTCCAAGCCTCTCCTCGATATCTCCTTCAGCAACACCCTCGATCCAAAGTTTCAAGGAGAGCGCAGCCTTGGTAATTTGAAGGAGCTCGCTCATTGAGGAGACGGGGATCTCCTCAATTGGAAGAAGGAGATCAACTCCCTCTAGTACCTCCTCTAACAGGGATCTACCGCCACGCTGGAGGGAAACCCTCGGCATATCGGGAACCATCGAGATGAGGTGTAGGACGGGTAGCTCTACAGAATCGCCGGAGCCGAATCTCTGATCAAGTTCGTCCAAGGATCGAATCATTAGGTGAGCCGACGATGGATCTACATAAAGCTCGGAGACCCTCTTGCCAATCGAGGTAGCCTTGTAACCGTCGTGCTCGCTCACTAAGAACCCTTCCCGTTCCAGAGACGATAGGACGTAGGGTAAGGATCTATCTATGAGCTTACTCCCGCCTTGGATATAAAGAAGGGTCCTCCTGAAGATTTCATCGAGATCAGACTTGCTCATATATCCCCGAGAAGATACAAGCGCCAAAACATGGTTCCTAAGCTGAGATATATCGTATAACGACGAGGTTATCGGCTCAGGCTCCGATGAGAGATATCTCTTGAACACCCTCTCGGCATCACTCCCACTTCCGACGACCACGAAGGCCTCGCCATAGGGGTCGTATCTAGGTCGACCGGCTCTCCCAACCATCTGCCAGAATTCCATCACCGAGATGAGAGCCATTCTACCCAATCTCCTGTCGAACCTCCTGTAGGAGCTTATGATGACGGTCCTAGCTGGCAAGTTCACTCCTGCTGCTAGGGTTGGAGTCGCAGTTATCACCCTGATCTTTCCAGAGCGAAAAGCGTTTTCTACAGCTTTCCTCAACTCGAAGGGTAATCCGGCATGGTGGAAGGCGACCCCCCTCCTCATGAAGAGGGCAAGCTTCTCCACGAGCTTGGAGGAGCTGTATCCGTCTAGACTCCCTTCAACAAACTCCTCCAACTCCACTCCTTCCAGATTCAACTTTGACGAGAGCCTCTCAGCCCAAGAGACAGCATCCATCCTCCTGTTGTAGAATATTATGACCTGACCACCACTCTCCAAGCTCCTCATGACTAGTGGGAGGACCCCTTCCCCAGGCAGTGGTTCGATCTCTCCATCTTGGAATATCAGGTGTCCAGCGTGATACATAGCCACCCTCAAGGGAACGGGTCTCCAGTTAACTCTCAGAGGGGTGGCTCCCAGCCATGATGCGATTTCCTCCAAGTTAGTGATGGTCGCGCTGAGGGCTACCCTCCTCGCATCATCGTTATCGTACATGAACTTGGAGACGGCCATCTCGAGGGTAGGTCCCCTGTAGGGATCTCCAACGTAGTGAACCTCGTCCAGCACTAGGAGGGTCAGCTGCCCTAGCCAAGCAGTCCCATGCCTCTGAACCGAATCGAACTTCTCATACGTCATCACTACGAGGTCGTACTGGGCTAGAGGCTCCTCGGACGAGTCGTAGTCGCCTATCGAGACCCTCACTTTATGACCGCTGAACACCCGAGAGAACTCCTCATACTTCTCATAGGCCAAAGAACGCAGAGGTACTAGGTAGAGGACCTTTCCTCCCTTTTCTAACTCTTCATTCATTACCATCTCGGCTGATAGTGTCTTCCCAGCAGCGGTAGGAGCAGCTAAAACGAAGTTCCCCTTCTCAAGCAGATTCCTCTCTAGAATCACCTTCTGCGTCGGGTAAAGCTCCGTAACACCCAAACTCTCGAGGAGATCCTCTAGTCCCATTCTTTCATCCTTCTAACAGGCTGATTTTGTCCAGCTTAGGGAATATTATCAGACCGTCCTCGTTGAGCTTCTTCAGGATGTCCTCTATCACGTACTCCTTCCCCCTCAGATTGAGCTTCTCAGCGGCTAGCCTCACCACTACATCCCTATCAACGGTACCGTCCTCAGATTCCTTCACTAGCTGCTTGATCAGCGAGTAGACTATCTCCCTCCTCTTGACCATCGTGTAGGAGACGCCAGTCATGAGCCCGGTGATATCCCTTATCCCAGATACTACATCGTGAGCGGCCCCCTCCAGCATTATATTCACCAACTTGATCGCCATCTCGGCGTCCTCGTCTGTCACCTCCTTCCTGAGGTGCATCCTAGCCCTAGCCTCGCTGAGCCTTATGAGAGCCTCTAATTGCCTCGGGGTTATTGCGATGGTCTCGAAGAGGATATCTCCTCCCTCCTCATCCCTAGCTATGCCCTTCTTCCTCATCTCTACGTAAAATTCCTTTATCTTTCTGGCGGCCTCGTCGGTTAGCGTTGGGTCTATGTTCTGCTTCGCGTACGCTATGTACTTCTTCAACAGAGTAGGATCTATCGGGGGCTTGGCTTCGGGGTTCCTCCCCATTCTGGTGATGAGTATGTGCTCGGCTACCATGCTGTCGGCTTCGGGGCTCGGTCTGTCCTTCATTATGAACACTAGGTCAAACCTGGAGAGGATCGTTGGTGGGAGGTTTATGTTCTCAGTTATGGAAACGTAGTCATCGTACCTGCCCTTCTTCGGGTTAGCTGCGGCAATAATGGTAGTCCGCGCGTTAAGTGTAGCCACTATCCCTGCCTTAGCTATCGAAATAGTCTGCTGCTCCATGGCTTCATGTATTGATCTCCTATCGTCCTCGTTCATCTTGTCAAACTCGTCGATGCAAGCGACTCCCCTGTCTGCCAGTACCAGCGCACCGGCCTCGAGAGTCCATCCGCCCGTTGCAGAGTCCCTAACAACCGCAGCGGTCAGGCCTGCCGCGGTCGATCCCTTTCCTGTCGTGTATAAGCCTCGAGGCGCTAATTGCGCAGCGTATTTGAGAAGCTGGCTCTTGGCAACTCCCGGATCCCCCACCATGAGGATGTTTATCTCTCCCCTTACCTTAGAGCCGTCGGCCAGTATCTTGGTACTGCCTCCGAAGAGGGCATAAGCTATCGCCCTCTTTACCTCTATCCAGCCGAACACGGAGGGGGCAATGGACTTGACGATGAGATCCTCTAGATCTTTCCTCTCAGCTAACCTCCAGATCTCCTCCTCGTCCTCTGGAGTTATCTCAAGCTTCTCGTAGATTCTATTCGGAACCTCGACATGCACTATCTCCAAATAACGCTTATAGATCGGACCTTGCCCCCTTCCCTCGTCCCTTCTAGCTGGCTTGATCCTTATTATTCCCGTGATCTTGACCCTATCTCCCGGCTTGACCTCATCCACTATATCATCCAAGAGGATCCCGTCTATATGCTCAGGCATCATACCTGGAGGGAGATCCTCTGGCCTCTCTTGGATCCTTATAGTCCTCCATCTCACGAACTCGCTGAGCTCGTGATCGAACCTCATTGGCGCCCCGCAGTCGGGACATTTATCTGGAGGCCTGAATCTTCCACTGATTACCTCAATTTCCTCTACTCTACCACACATGGGATTAGTACACACGTACACGGCTCTCTCCAGCTTATCATAGATGTCCGATACCCTGGTGATTATCCCCTCTATCTCTACCAGTCTCCCTATGGAGAACTTGGTCACATCCCTCAGGGCTGCCTTTGTAGGGACATTGTAGAACCTGAGGTGGAAGTCTCCCCCGCTGTAGATCCTGAACTTATCCTCCCTGACCAGATCACCTAAGAGTTCGCTTACAAGCTCCTTCAGGGCTCTGGAGGCGGCTTCTAAATGGAAAGTCGGATGAACTATGATATCCTCGGCTATCTCCCTGAATTCAGGGTTGAAATTGTAAAGATGGACCCAATTAACCTCTAGGGATCTCTTTTGATCCTCTATCATCTGAGCTAATGCGTTGCTATAGATGGGCTCACCGTCTCCATCCAAGTAGAACCTTATGAACTCCTTATACTTCTCAGCGAGCTCATCGGGAGACAGAAGAGGGGCCCTCTCCACCATTATTCATCATCCCTTACTCCTAAGAAAGCGCTCATCCACCCATCTACAACCGCCCTCAGGGCATTATAAAGGATGAGTTCTTCAGGCAGGAGATTTTTGGGAGTTCTTTTACTCGTTAACGCTATCGAGGTTCTTATATGATTCAAGATCTTGGAAATCCTCTTATTTACTAGGGAAATCGCATCCCTACGTATCAGAGAATCCTCAGGGGATCGCTCCAATATCTCCCTGATCAGGGGATACGTGTAGGGGGGGAGTTCTAAGGGCATCAGGGACACTTTCTCCTTGTAAAGCTTCTCGCTGATGATCCTCCAGTTCACCTCCTCGACCTCAGCGAAGCCCTCCTCCGCTAGGATATCAGCCAACCACTTGGGTACTTCCGCTTCCACATCTTTGAACAACCTGATTCCAAGCCACTTCAGGCTTAAATCCCTTTTAGGTGTGATCTTAACCTGCTGTATCTCCTCCAAGACGCGAGCCATTCTCTTAGATATCACGGAGGGGCACCCATCTATTCCAGAAAGTATGTTAAATAAGCACGACTCCAAATTCATGCGATGCTGGTAAAGGGCTCTCCAGCAAGCAGCGTAACGCTGATATACAATGACGGCAAGAAGAAGACGTTAAAGCTGGCCAAAAGGCTTGAGAGTCTACTTAAAGAGTCTAAAATAAGGATCGTGGGATTAGAAGACGGTCCAGACGTGGTCGTGGTCATCGGTGGGGACGGAACACTTCTCAGGGCTTTCCATCAGACCTTGGGTGGGGTACCGGTCTTGGGAGTGAAAGATGGGACGTATGGAACATTGCTAGAGGTCGATCCAGACGAGATAGAGTATATACCGGATATACTCTCGAGAGGAATGTACTGGCTCGAGGAGACATCGACTATTGAAACTAGAGGTGATGTCAAGCTCGTAGCACTAAACGAGTTCTTGATAAGGAGTGGAAAGCTCGGTAAGTCGTCTAGGTTGGGAATAGCTGTTGATGGGATTCCAACTGGGGAGTGCATATGCGATGGGGTCATAATATCCACTCCAACCGGCTCACTAGCTTATTCTCTTGCGGCTGGCGGTCCCCTAGTTGATCCCAGATCCAAGGACATGGTCGTGTCTTACGTAGCTCCGTGGCCACCTAGCCTCACCCTCGCAGTCAAGTCTTTTATACTCCCCTTAGAGTCGGAGGTGGAGATATGGTCCCCAGATCCCCAAGCCTACATCGTAGCTGACGGTCTCACTCCACTGAAGATGAGACCCCCGATCAGAGTTTCAGGCTCAGATATCAAGGGCGTTTTCGTCCGATTGTCTTCTAACCCAGCCGACTTCTACAAGAGGATAGTCAAGAGGATGGTTCCAAGGAGGCTAACAGGCATAATGGACTACTTAGAAACGGGCATACTCCCACAAAACCTTTAAATTCCTGAGAATGGAAGGACATGAACGCGGGGCGGGGGTGGCCGAGCCAGGTCCAAGGCGACGGACTCAAGATCCGTTGGGCGTCAGGCCCGCGTGGGTTCGAATCCCACCCCCCGCATTCACCTCACAGTTCTCCGTACTTCCTGAACATCTCTATGAGAACCGGGTTTATCTCAACTATCTTCGTCTTACCCACGGAGGTTCTCCTCACTACACCTGCCGAGTCCAACCGCTTCAAAATCCTAGACACCTTGCTTTTAGAGAAGCCCGTGAGCTCAGGGAGGTCCTTCTGCTCGATTTTCCCTCCTTTCTCTAGTATTATATCCAGAATACTGCGTTCATCCCTGTCAAGCCTCTCCATCAGCTCCCTGTACTGTTCCTCTGTCTCATCATCTAAAACTATCTCCTCAGGCGAGGAACCAGACCATCCCTCCACTCTGGGTCCCCTTGATGCTCTCTTGTAGAGCATGAAGGCTATCCCTCCCGTTATAACGTTCGATCCTAGAATGGCCAACAGTAGCTCCGTGAGGGGTAGCCCTCTCTCCCCACCATTTGACGGCGTAGTATTGGTGATGACCATTGTCTCTTCGCTCTTAGGGGGTAGAGTTTCTCCCTCTACTCTAAATACTATGCTGAAGTCCCATGCGTTTCCCCTCGGTAGGGGGAAGGGTTTCCAAAATGCTGTCAGCCTCTCTGATAAGGGATCCATCTCCACGGCACCGGAAGTCCCTATCTTGGTTATGGCAGCTCCGTATGGAAGCAATATCCTCATGGTAGACCTGTTGTATTCTACAGTAGCATTAGGCATGTAGAAGCGATATACTAGCCTATACGTGTTGTCTTTAAGCCTGACCAGTATGGTGTTCGGCTTAAACATGAAAGAGAATGTGATATTCCTTACATCACCGGGCCTCATTTCCTTTCCGAATTTGACCAATATGACGTCGGCATAGGACTTCGTTTCGATCTTACTTACGGAGATGTCCCCTGACAGCGGTCTCAAATTCTCTATGCCTTTATACGGATTCTCCATGACTATACCCACCGGAAGTATTGGGAACATCAGTGAGTTAACGCTGCTATTGTATTCTTCACTAACAACGATCTCAGCGGTGATCGTTACCTTAACAGATGTATTCTCATAAAGCTCCGTACTAACATTCATTTCATTTATAGTTACGCCGGCGACGGGTCCCCCGATGGAGTGGAAACTCAATTGGGCCATTACGAGTAGAAGTATTCCTGCTAGTATCGTTGCGTTTTGTTTCATAGGCTCTTCACCTTTTTATGGCTACCTAAGGGGGACCTAAGAAAACATTATTAAACTATCACGGCTCTAGTCGATGGGAGACCTGACTTGAAGACAAATCCCCTCCTTTTTCAACAAGTATTGGAGTGGGTTAGGAAACTGAACTCGCGAGCGTCCTTTTCGGATGTAGAGGTTATAGTAGAGGGCCCAAAGGATGAAGCAGCTTTAGAGGATATTGGTGTTCGTGCAACATTCACACACGCCTCTAGGCTGATCAGGGACATCAGAGAGCTGGGAGAGGCTAGAATAATAGGAAGAACTTTTATCATACTCACGGATTTTGATACGGAAGGCTTGACTTTGCATGATAAATTAAAGAGAATAATCACAGAAATGGGAGGAAAAGTAGATGAATTTCCCAGAAGTTACTATAAGTCTACGGGTCTGCCCCCTTTGGTGGAGGAGGTAAGTAGCTTCTTGAAGAGGAGGGTCGCGGGTTGGAGCATATTGACCGAAGGTTGGCGATCAGAGCAACACTGGTAGCTGAAGTCTACCCGACCGAAGACATCAAAAGGGTTCTCCAAGCTATGAACACCATAATCCCGTTCAGCGAGGAGGTCGATGATGTCGATATAGAGGAGAAAGGAAGAAGGAAGCTGATAAGAGTGAGGAAGGAGGGTCATGAAGCGCTAATTAAACTGAGATCAGCATTCAGAAATAACAGGATACTAGATACCGCGAGAAGTCTGCTCATGACGAGGAGAGGAAACCTGAGAGCCTTGAGATTCCACAAACAGGCAGCATATGTGGGTAAGGTGAGGCTTTGCGATGAGGACGAGATGTCTCCCTTGGGTGTGATATCTCTTATCATAAATTACGAAGGAGACGCCCAAATACTGGCCGACTGGCTCACCCCCAAAACGGAGAGAGGGAGGCCCATTAGAGAGGCCACCACTCACGAACTACTCTACGGAAGGACTAACTCATCAGAGATCGACGGTTAGAAAATCCCGAGCAGCCATAACTTGTCCACTATAAGCTTTAGCGGCCTCCTCTTCAAACCTAACTAGATCCTCCTCCCTGTATCTGGCGCTGAAGTGCGTCAGGATTAACCTCTTGACGCCAGCAGCCTCCGCAATCTTACCAGCTTCTAGTGCGGTGCTATGCCCGGTAGCTACAGCCCTCTCCCTTAACTCATCGAGGTAGGTGGCCTCGTGTATCAAAGCATCAGCTCCCCTTGCCGCAGATACAACCGATTCGGTCGGTCTCGTATCGGATGAGTATACGAGGATGGCTCCTCTGCGGGGCGGGCCCATAACGTCCTGGGGCCTCACAATCCTACCATCGGGTAGCTTTACGGAGAATCCCCTCTGGAGAACGCTTCTTAATACCAAAGGAACGCCGAGCTCATCTGCCTTCACAGGATCGAATCTCCCCGGTCTATCTCTCTCTCTGATCCTGACGCCATAGGTCTCGAATCCAGCATGGTCGACGGGGAAGAACTCTACGGTGAACTTACCTAGTTCTATGGACTTGGAGATCTCTATCTCCCTGAATACCACCTTGAACTGTGGTTTAGAGCCGGTCTTCTCCTCAACCTCCTCCAGTATGTAACGCAAATCCTTAGGTCCGATTACTAGGAGCTCAGAACCCTTCCGCAGTATGCTCAGTGACTGGATCATAGGCATAATCCCGAAAAAGTGATCTCCATGGAGGTGAGTTATGATCACCTTGTCTATCTTCATTAAGCTCTCTCTGGCCTTGATCAACTGCCTCTGAGTACCTTCACCGCAGTCCAATAGAAGAGAATCTCCTGATGTCTTCACAAGGATGGCAGGCAATCCTCTGTCGTCCGTAGGTACCGCTGAACTCGTTCCGAGGAACCTCACCTTCACTCTCCCATCCTCGCTACCCATATCCTCCTAATGAGGGACCTGTGCTCCCTCACATCAAAATATTCGACTACCTCAAATCCACTCCTGCTGAAATCGTCCTCACTTAGATGATTCACGGGGACTGAGATCGTCATCCATCCGTTCTCCTTCAGATATGCTGGGGCCTTTCTTACAAAATCTTTGGCCAAATCTTCAGGCGATCTGCCCACAGCCGAGCTCATCCTCCCATAGGGCGGATCCGTAACTATGCGATCCGCCCTCTCCTCCAACGCAAGACTTAGCGCATCTCCGACCATCAGCTTGAAACCATCTAGGAAACCGTAGGCTATGAGGTTGTTCTTGGCCTCTATAACTCTACTTTCGCTTATATCGGCACCCACCAAGCGGGCACCGATAGATAACACCTCAAGGGCTATGCCCCCAACCCCCAAGAAAGGATCCAGTACTAGATCTCCCTCACGAGTCCTCGCTAGATTCACCATAGCCCTGGCTAGGGTAGGTCTCATGGAAGCCGGATGGACGAAAGGTCGTGCAGCGACCTCCTTTATCTTGAAAGATGTTCTGTCCACCTCGACCTCCTTAACGTAGATCACCAGCAGCCCAGAGGTCATCACTATCACTACCTCGGAATTGGGGTTGGTAAGGTCAACCTTGGAATGGGGATTACCCCTCAGTACCCATCTACCGACCTCCCTCTCCACCTCCACACGTTTTAATTCGCTGCAGCATCCCTTTACCCTAATAGCGGTAGCTCTGAACCTCTTACCGACTCTGGGCGGATCGATACTCTCCAACTCCTGTGGAAAGTCGGCTGGATTGAGGGCGACTAGGAACCTCCCTATTGACCTAGTGTATGCGAGTCTAGCTGCCACCTTTCTCATGAATGAGCTCGGGAGATCTCCAACATCTAAGACTAGCAGCGAGTCCAAGTCCAAGTGTGTCTCGAATATTACATTGAACGACTCTAAAACAGCCTTTACCTCGGCCTTGGGAAGGGATGGATGCTCACCCGATAGATGAAATGCTATCTTCAATTTGTCTTCCTCCCAGCTTTGATCTAACGGTTCTCAGCAGCTCCTCCATTCCGAAACCCCTCTCTGCAGATATCTCCACGAATTCGGCCCCCTCCTCTATCAAGAAGCCTCTGATCTCGGAGAACTTATCTAGATAGTCACTTTCCATATCTATCTTATTGATCACGGCAACTATCTCCCCAGAAAAGTTAGCCACGATGTCCTTGAACAGGGACCTCTGTTCGTCCAGCGCATAGCCACAAGTCTCAGTGGGATCGAGCAAATACAGGACCAAGCCACCCACATGCTTAAGGGCCACTATAGCCTGCATCTCTATCCTATTTCTCTTGGAGAGAGGTCTATCCAACAAACCAGGGGTGTCGATGAACTGGACCCTCCCAACGCCCTCCAAATCCCGGTGTCCTATGATGATGCCTTTGGTGGTAAAAGGGTATGGGGCTATCTCAGGTTCCTTGGTGGTAATCTTGGAAAGAAGTGTGCTCTTTCCCGTGTTGGGCATGCCAGCTATTATTACAGAGGGCAGAGCAGGATTCAAATCCGGTAGATTCCTGAGCTTCGGTGTTACTCCTCTCAAGAAGTCCAATTCGGGCTTGATCCTCTTCAATACGGACGATATCCTACCCGTCGCCTCCCTCCTGAGGGTCGCCATGCGTTCAGGGTCTTCTGTCCAATTTATCTTGGAGATGTAGGATCTGGAGATCCTCGAGATCGTCTTGGAGGCCCATTTAACGGCGCCTAGAGCGTGTCTCACTTGATCTACACCAGCCAAGACGTCCAAAAGTTCTCTGTAGAAGGGATCTAACCTTTCCACGCTGGGGAAGGACTTCACCACCTTATCTAGCCTGCTAACCACCGTGTCGGAGATCGTCTGGATTCTGGATATTTCCCTAGATCTGTAAGTCGCTATCCTGTCCCCTCTTCTCGACGCAGTCTTGGGTTTCTTGAAGGCCCTCCTGAAGGAGATGTCTAGCAGTTCATCCACGCTTAGAGGGACCATGGCCCTTCTGAAGGGATTAGGCAATTCTATCAACTCAGGAAGAATAGGAGGACATTGTATATCAGCATTAGCGCAATAGGCGCTGACACGGCCCATGTTAGCCTGCGGGCCATCTCCTCATCGCCCAAATACATGGTGAGTACCTCTGAGAGGACCAACCCTCCGTCCAAAGGCAACATAGGCAGGGCATTGAGGCCAGCCAGTCCCAGATTGAACATGATCAGGAACCCGAACAGCTCTATCAGCTGGATCGCTACCCCGGTCGGCATAGGGGCTATGGGATCGAAGTAGGGCACCCTCGATAGCATCACCCCCAAGAATGGTGAGCTCGGGTCGTCAGGCCTAGATCCCAGCCTCACCCTGTAGGTGCCTCTATCAGTGACGACATCCACCTCCTGACCGGGTCTCAGCTTTTCAAGTGCCTTCACCAAACTAGCGAAATCCCTAACCCTGTAACCATCTATCTGCCTTATGACAACTCCATCCGGGAGTATTCCATGAGATGGTCCGCCCTCTATAACCTCCTGAACGTACACCCCAGAAGGATGGGACATCCCTGGGAATATCGAGAAACCCGGGAATATGATCATGGCCAGAAGGAGAGCCACGAAGAACGTAGCGAAGTTCATGAAGATCCCAGCCGAATAGACGCCCATCCTCTTAAGAGGCTCTAGTTTCTTGAGTATCTCCTCATCTGGCTCGACAAAAGCGCCTAGCAGGACAAATAGAACGAAAAAAGCTATCTTCTTTATGGGGACCCCGAAGTACCAGCTAGCAGCGGCATGCCCAAATTCATGCACGGCTAATATCACGAATATGGATATCAGGAGGGGGGCGGATATGTCGAAGGTGACCCCCGGTATCACAGGGGCTATCTGGGCGACCTTCGGACCGAATAAGGTGTCTATGGTTATTTTGACGAGAAATATAAGAAATAACGCGGAGGAGATCAGGAGAGCGCCGATCCCGACCTTATATAGAGGACCAACGAACCTAGCCAATCCTCCTATAATCCCTCTGAAGCTCTCCGGCTTAAAGGAGAACTCCAAGTAGAAGACACCTATTTTAGCTCTCTCTCCTCCGAGATAACGGTTCAATAAGAGGCCAACAAGGTAAGCCACAGCCCAAAATACGAAGAAGTTCACCAGGAAACCTTGGGATATCAAGACGATCAACCCTTTAAGAGGTGCGCCAAGAACTCCGCCATCTCATACACGGAGGGGAGCTTGACGTACTCATCCGCTGAGTGGTGATTACCCCCCTCGGGCCCCAGTATGATGGGCTTAATGCTAGCCATCTTGTAGAGGTAATTGGCATCGGAGACCGTCCCGTAAACATCCGTCTCAAGGCGCCCTCCAAACACATTCTCTGCAACTTCCTGCACTTTCTTAACGAAGTCATCGTCCTCAGGGAGTTCGTAGGGCTCCATGAAGGGAGTAGGCCTCTTCATCAAGGATATCTTGATTTTGGCCCTCAACTCCGGTGTCTTCCTTAGATGATCCATGAACTTCTTCCTTATAACACCCGGATCGTTACCGGGCGGGTAATGCCTATCCAGCCTGACCAGACATCTGTCTGGATGGGCCATTACCAGCTCCGGGGACTTTATACTCAAGGGAGCTACGCTACCGCCTATCCCATCGACCTTGGGCAGGTCCACAGCCCACAAAATGATCTTGGCCGCTTCTATGACTGCGTTTATACCAGCCTCCTCAGTCCCAGGCGCTGCCAATCCCTTTATGTCAACATCGAATACAAACCTGCCGAATGCTCCCCTGAAGAGCTTCTTATTGGTCGGTCCGGCCACAATGGCCTCACTGACTCGCGGCAGGATACCGCTCCTCAGGAGCTCGTAGGTCCCCCTGCTGAAACCCTCGGCATCGCATACAGCAGCAAAGACGACTCCCCTACTATCATTCCATTTTGAGGCAGCTATGAAGGCCTCTATCATCGCAGCCAGCATTCCCTTATCGTCAAAAACCCCTAGTCCATAGAGTTTGTCTTCCTCCAGCTCTCCCCAAGGATTCTTGGTCCAATTGGAGTATATCTCGAATGTGTCGGTGTGGGCAAGGAACAGCAGGTTATCCTGATTTTTCACGTTGAGGAAGGCCACGACGTTACCGGCGCAATCTTTGACCGGTTGGTGGACTACCTTGTCAGCGTATCTCGATAGAGTGTCCGTTATGTAGTAAACGGCCTCGCCCTCCCTTCCCCTCAAGCTCTTTATACTGACTAAATCTATCAACAGATTGCGTGTCCTTTCCTGATCCGTGAGGCCCATATGATCCCCCCTCATGACGATCTCAGGGGGATATACAGCTGCCTAGCACCCGATTCGGTAATCACCAGCAGGTCCACACCGTCTCCTGACAGAGCATCCCTAGATATGGCCTCCTTCATCGCCTTCTCGGCTAAAGAGAGGGCTTCCTCTTCACTCAAGTCCTCCCTATATTCCCTCTCCAAGATACCCGTGGCTATCTGCGCTCCAGTACCTACAGAAGCGAACTTTTCCTCCATAAGCCCTCCAGCGGGATCTAAGACCAATATCTTGGGTTCTCCGTCCTCCAAACCACCTACTATAAGCTCGGCGTAGTAAATCCCCCTGAACCTCCCCTGATAGAGAAGCAGAGATAGCAGCTTGGCGACATTAGTGGGGGAAGCCTTCTTATCCAAATCCAGCTCATATAGAGTCATATTGAACTTCACGACATCGACTAACTCTTGGAAGTCGCCAGGAAGTCCGGCAGTGGAAATACCGACCTTATCATTAACTAGGAACACTTTCTTGGCGGACTTACTGAGGACGAATGTACCGTAAGATACTCTCCTGTCCGCCGCGAGAACGACGCCGCCCTTGAATTTCAAGCCCAGAGCAGTAGCCAGAACCACTGTAACACCCCTCAAGTTAAATGGAGCCCCGGGCGGGATTCGAACCCGCGACCTCCGCCTTACCAAGGCGGCGCTCTAACCGAGCTAAGCTACCGGGGCCCACCTCAAACTGTATCCTGATCTCTTTATAAATGCTATCAGGTAATCCTCCTAGCTCTTATGAGAGCCGCTAAGGAGATGATCGTGACGAGCATGATGGCTAGGTATGGAATGTACTCTAGGTAGCCATGGCGCCTCCTGAGCTCGATTTTCACGCTCGTGTCCTCCCTAAAGTACCCAGTAAAGCTCGAGGAGAGGGTTGACACATAGATGAATAGGCCCCCTTCATCCTCATACCACTTAAAGTAAACGGAGGGAAGGTCTACCTCCACATAGGGGAGGAAATCCCCTTCATCAGGCAATCGCAGTTGAAGGTACACAACCGGAGTGGCCTTGGAGATACTCACTCTGTACATGTGACCATTCCTCTCTATGATATAGGGAACTTGGTGAGATGCCAGACTCAAGGTAGGATCACCCAGCAGGACCTCATAAGCCGCCTCTCTGGGACCTATCCCTTTCTCCGTGGCCTCCTTTATGTGTAAGTTGTTCACCGTCATAACAGCCTCTCCCAAAGTGCGACCCGTCAGGGCCATCATCAAGATGAGATCTGGATAGGAGGTACCCGCCTCAGATCCTATGCTGAACTCCACCCTCGTGGCTCCTATATATGCAAACGCTCCGGCTTCTAGAAACGAATAGGCTATGGAACTCTTGGGATCATCGAGATCTGGGAACCTCAGGGTATCGCACGACAGGGTGATCACTATAGCCCCCAACGGTCTAGCGGACCTCACTATGGAGGGTGTGATGACCACATGCCCCTCGGTCTTCAGGGCCATGACGTAGGGGTTCCCGTGCAGGTTGAGATAGATAATACCATTTCTTGCCTCTCTGAGCATCTTAGCGGAGTCCTTCGCCGTCAGGTTAGAATACTCCACATCGGGGTGCAGCACCTTCGTGCTCAATCCGTAGGATGATGCTATGAATTCCACTTTCCTAGCTAAAGGAAGGTCCTCGACGAGGGAGATACCTCTAAGTCTGTTGATCAAACCCATTGAAGCAGCATCGTCCGCGAGCAGCATCAGGAAGGGTGCAGCCACATCGGGACCGGTAAGGACTCCTAAGGAGGCGTCTAGATACGGATCATCGTCTATACAGGTTAGGAAGTCTATAACATTCAGATACCTCTCATAGTTTCGGGAGGTGAGGGGCTTGGTCAATAAGATGACGTACCTAACCCCCTTCAAGAGGTCTCGGCTCGGTTGAGCCGAATCTAAATCAATTAACTTAGCCCTTTTGAGGAAGGCTGCATAGGCCGCCAGTAAAGAGTAATTCGGCCCATCCGAGCTGTAGAACAGGACCGCAACCTCACTCTCCATAGAAGAGAGCTCTCGGGATATGAGATCCAATTTCTTTAGGAGTTCAAAGTCAGCCACTTGGAGACCCTTCTTTTTAGAGTAAAGCAGGAAATAAGCGAGTTCGTGAGGAGTCATCTCTCCGGGGATAGCTTCATAGGATTCGACTCTTACAGGAAATCCCATCTCCCTGAGCCAATCTCTCACGTAGGAGGCGTTCCGGGCGACTACTATCCTCTCCCCCGGGCTCATCGAGAGGAAGAATGCTGAAGCTGATCTGTAGTCCTCGAAGACGTGAACTAGGGGAAGGCTGCCAGCTTGAGCGGGTGTTAGGATCGAAACACCCGACATTACCACCAGTGAAACGATGATGAGAAGGAAAGATCTCAATCATTACCCCCGCATTCCTTCTTGAACAGTATCTGATACTGCAAACTGGTAAACCCGTAGTTTTGAAGTACCCTTTCTAAGTCCGAGGAGAAACGACATGGGATGGAGCAAACCGGAGTTCTCTTCACGTAATACGCTATGTATTTCCACTCTTGGTCCTCGTCATCTAGAAGATCTGCTAGGGACCTGAGCCTCCTCTTAGAGGAGAGCACAGATCTAATGAAGGCGAGAGTGAGGTCAACCGCTAAATCTAACGACTTACCTGACTTGAATCCTTCCTTCCTCGCAAGCTCCCTTACTGCAGAAGAGATGACCTCCTCGAGCTCGTCCGCTGCCAAGACGCGACACCTGTATGTTATGGTGCGGCCGCCGGGATTTGAACCCGGGTCTCCGGCTTGGAGGGCCGGCATCCTGTCCAGGCTAGACTACGGCCGCCAGCTGTCTATGCTGTCTTCTGGATCTAAAAACTTTAGCTCAGCGCCCGTACCGGGGATCCGCGAAATCGAATTGGTAAATATATTAATGGATAACTGGTTTTACTCTAACGAATTAGAAGGATCTGTCCGCAGCATTTTACTATAATAACAGTTACTATAATGCAGTGATCTAGGAGGACGAGGGAGGGCTAGGCCCCCCGCCCATTGATAAGTTTAGCGAAACTTTTATATACGCATATGGGGCCTACACTTCGGCAATTTCTAAAGGGGTGGTGGGTTTTCCTGTCTCGGGAGAAGAGAGATTATCCTAAGGCCGCTGAACCCTCCTCTCAAGAAGAGGAGGAGCTAAAGTGCCCCAGATGCGGGAGCACTAACATAGTGGAGGATCCTGAAACTGGGGATTTGGTTTGCCAAGATTGTGGTCTCATTATAGATTCAAGCGTTCTGAACTTCTCGAAGGACTGGAGGGCCTTCGATTCGGATGAGTACATGGAGAGAGCTCACGCTGGTGCCCCGGTTACTCCATTAAGACCGGGCTTCGGTCTCGACACTGAGATAACTCTGACTAGGGGGCTAAGCAAGAAATCTGTGAACCAATTGAAGAGAACCCAGAAACATGTGGCGGACTCCAAGGAGAAGACCGTGGAACCTGCCCTAAGGAAGATAAGAGATGCTGCTGAGTCCCTAAACCTACCGCAGGAGACTGTCGAGGATGCGGCCACTCTCTACAGGATGGCCGCTCGGGCTGGACTCGTTAAAGGGAGGAGCATGGACGCAATGGTAGCCGCGGTCATCTATGCCGCCTGTAGGAGAACCGATGTACCTAGGACCCTAGAGGAGGTATCGAGGTACTTCTCTCTGGAGGAGAAAGAGGTTGGGAGGAGTTTCAGGTTCCTGTTCAGGAAGCTGGGGATACAGATACCTCCACCGAAACCGGAGAATTTCGTATATCTTATATGCTCCAAGCTGAACCTCCCTGAAGAGATCGCGACGCAGGCAATAAGGATAATCAAGATAGCCAAGAAAAACGGAGCTACAATGGGAAGAGAGCCGGTAGGCGTGGCTGCAGCAGCAGTCTACATGGCTTGCCAAGAGTTAGGCATACACAGGACTCAGAGAGAGCTAGCTCAGGCAGCTAACGTTACTGAGGTCACCGTGAGGAACAGGTACAAGGAACTCATCCAGAAGGCCCGCAAAGAATGGTTAGATGAGATAGGAGAGGAAAGATTGAACGAAATAAAGAAGAGAATAGCTGAGAAGGTGAAAGCAGCCTCACAGGTGAAAGAATAATCTTTTTATTCCCCTTCAACAGCCTCCATGGTGAGTGGGAATGTATCAGTGCCTGAGGTGCGGCTACATCTTCACTAAAGAGGAGATGGAGGAATACTTCAAGGACTTCAAATGTCCGAGATGCGGGTATAGGATCCTGAGGAAAGTGAGGAAAGAGGAGCCCAAGGTGGTGAAGGCGATCTGAGTTGCCAGCCGGTCAGGCGAACAAGTGGTTAACAAAGGAAATATTCACACTGGCCGTATTATTCCTGACCTTCTTATCCTTCTTCAAGGTAGTCCTACCCCTGCTGACTGGCGTGGACTCCCCATTTACCGTGGTGACATCGGGATCGATGAGACCCACCTTGGAAGTGGGGGATCTACTCATAGTGGTGGGCGCTGACCCTTATGATCTAAAAGTGGGAGATATAATAGTGTTCAGAGTCCCTTGGTCGAGCTCGCTCATAGTTCACAGGATAATCCGAATAGACATGAGCATGAGCGGGCCAGTCTTTTACACAAAGGGAGATAGCAACGCGCTTCCTGATCCGGGTTTCAGGACCTCTAAGGACATATACGGCAAAGTGGTTCTCAGAATTCCCTACTTGGGTTCCGCTCTGGAGCTGCTCCAGTCGCTTCCAGTCAAGCTGGCGATTGTAGGAATTATTGCAGCCTATCTCCTCTATGAGTATTCCAAGGTATTAGGGGAAGAGAGTACCGATAATGAGCCTTATGAGCTTTACACAACTGAACATGACGATAACTGGGAAGAAACCGGAGATTCTAGTGATTAGAGGCATCTAGTTGGAGATTACAGGAGGCCCGAGCGGGGAAGGTAGCTGCCTCTCCTTTATATATAACGGGTCACCCGGATAGTAGTGAAACGGGGAAAACTATGCCATTCGACGATAGCGAAAGCGAAGTAATGGAAGAAAAATCTATGAAAAAGGAAGACGTGGAAGAGATTTTAAGCAGGTTGAGGGAGCCCGAGATAACCATCCAGAACGTCGTGTCATCAGCTGACATAAGGCAGAGACTCGATCTACACGAGATTGCCAAGAAGATAAAGAAATCAAGGTACGATCCTGAGAAGTTCCCTGGACTAGTGCTCAAGCTCGATGAACCCAAGGCCGCCCTTCTGCTCTTCAGTAGTGGGAAGTTTGTATGCACTGGCACTAAGTCCGTAGAGGAATCGGCTAGGGCCATAAATGCGGCTATAGAGGTCCTCAAGAAGCACGGGATAGAGGTCAAAAGGAGGCCCCTCATCAAGGCCGAGAACATAGTTGCCTCTGCAAAGCTCTTCGTCAAGGTGGACATAGAGAAGCTGGCTTTGGAGCTTCCTAATACTCTCTACGAGCCAGAACAGTTCCCAGGTCTGATCTTCAGGATGAAGGACCCCGACGTCGTTTTCCTGATATTCGCCTCTGGAAGCTTAGTTTGTACCGGCGCGAAGAAGGAGTCTGACGTAAAGAGGGCAGTCTATAAACTGAGGAGGATCCTAGCTGAAGGAGGATATCTAGTTTTCGATTGAATGCACGTTCTCTCGACTCCAGCTCTTTTTATTTTAGTCAGGCGCTAGCTGTGGGGGTGGGTCCATGGTAAAGACTACGGTCTCGGTCATCAAAGCCGATATAGGTGGTCTGGCCGGGCATCACGTGGTTCATCCTAAGCTCAAGGAAGTAGCTGCTCAGGAGCTGTCTAAAGCCAAAGACTCTAGGCTTATAGAAGATTTCTACGTGACGGCAGTAGGGGATGACCTTCAACTGATAATGACACACAGGAAAGGGGTAGAGAACCCTGAAATCCACGAACTAGCTTGGAATGTTTTCAAGAGAGGTACTGAGGTGGCGAAGGAGTTAGGACTCTATGGTGCAGGGCAGGACCTCCTAAAGGACGCGTTCTCAGGAAATCTAAAGGGTATGGGACCTGGAGTAGCCGAAATGGAGTTCGAAGAGAGACCATCTGATCCTGTAATTGTGTTCATGGCGGATAAGACCGAACCGGGCGCCTTCAACCTCCCCATGTTCCGGATATTCGCGGATCCCTTCAACACGGCTGGCTTGGTTATAGACCCTAGGCTCCATGACGGTTTCATATTCGAGATAATGGATGTGATGGAGAGCAAGGTCGTGGAGATGTCCTCTCCGGAGGAGATGTACGACATCCTCTCCCTAATCGGTACCCCAGGTAGGTACGTGATACGCAGGGTGTTTAGGAAGTCCGATAGAGAGATAGCGGCCGTGGTCAGTACAACTAGGCTGAACCTGATCGCTGGTAAGTATGTGGGTAAGGACGATCCCGTGGCCATAGTTAGGGCGCAAAGTGGATTTCCGGCGCTAGGAGAGGTGCTCGAACCCTTCTCGTTCCCCTTCTTGGTGGCTGGCTGGATGAGAGGATCTCACCACGGTCCCATCATGCCCGTCTCCGAGGCCGACGCGAGGCCCAGTAGATTCGATGGCCCTCCCAGAATAGTCGCCTTAGGATTCCAAGTGCAGGACTCGAGGCTAATAGGACCGAGCGATCTCTTCTCGGATGTAGCCTTCGATGAAGCTAGGAGAACGGCTAACATGATAACTGACTACATGAGGAGGCACGGTCCCTTCATGCCACATAGGCTCGGACCCGAGGAAATGGAGTACACGACCTTGCCCAAGGTACTGGAGAAATTGAAGGACAGGTTCAGGCCCGAGTGATTTCCACGAAAGGTCTCACTAACTCTTCCATTTTTTCGTAAGGATTCGGACTTTTGGCTACAGCGGATGCAACAAGCACACCATAGCTACCGAGCCTTATCGCAGCTCTTACATCTTCTCCGCTGGTGATTCCCGCACCACAGAGGAGATCAACGTCAGGATTGACATCTATCACAGCTTTAAGCGAGCTCTGAACGATCTCCGGTTTAGCCTTGGACACCGGAATGCCCGTTCCGATGAGTTCAGGAGGTTCTATGGCGACCGCGTCTGGGGATAAGGCCGCGACGGCTGCCGACTCTTGAGGTGTTGGAGCGCACACTATGGGCGAGAGATCCAATTCTCTCAGTTTCGTAACGGCCACACTTATATGATGGAGCTCTATCTGCTTCTCAGAATGGTTCAACAGGGAACCTCTAGCACCAGACTTCTTTACGAGCTCAGGCGGAATATGACCCGTGTGGGCCCCCGGGTCTATAGGATCCACATGCTGGGAGTACACTGGGATATCAACGCTTTCCGCCACTACTTTCAAATCCAGTACATTCGGTGCAATGCCGATGAGAACCCCTGTTTCCCTCCAGACCTTCTCCGCTTGTCTAGCTATCTCCACAGCTTTCTCTCCTGAAGCCTGTAAGTATGCCTTCAGGTTAACCAGCAGCCTAGGAACACTCATAGTTTAGTTGTCATCCCAAATCTTAATCAGCTTTTTGTAGGTGGGGATCCCGATTGAGATGAAGCTGGATTACAGGTGCCCTGCCTGTATATTGAAGGTGGCAGCTAGAGAGGCTAGGTATGTACCGACCGATAGGAGACTTCCCTTTGTCAGGGATGTAGTGCGGGTTCTCCACTCTATGATGGACGAGGCGCCTACTCCCGCTCACATAGCGGCCGAGAGGGAGAAGCTCCTCAAATCATACTCAGGATCGGAAGATCCCTATGCGACTAGAAAGGAGAAACTAATCGAACTAGTCCGAAAGGATCTAGTTCCCCTGATAGAGGAAGAGCTATTTAACCTACCTGAGGGCTACCACAGGTTCAGATGGCTTGTCCTAAACTCCGCATCGGCGAACGGGTACGAAGTTCCACTAATGGGAGGAAAGGACCTCATAGAGAGGTTCACCAAGGTGGTAGCTAGGGATCTAGAGATAGACGGCACTGAGGAGGCGTTCGATATAGTAACAAAAGCCGGTTCAGGGGACATAATATCCTTCATCTTCGACAACGCCCATGAAGCCCCAATAGACCTAATCCTAGTCAAGTATCTGGAACAGATGGGCAAGTCCGTATATCTGTTTGCGAAAAAGTCTCCCATAGCTGATGACCTGACTGTAGAGGAACTACGATCGATGCACAAGTCACCCTATATCTTCAGCTTGAGCTCCCCTCTTGGAGTCATGCCTGAAAGGGAGACGGAGGTTAACATGAACATCTTCAGATCCTCGAAGCTCATCATAGCCAAGGGGATGGCCAACTACGAGACCCTCACCGAGGTAGACTTAGGTGTAAAGGTATTGCACTTGCTCACACTAAAATGCGAGGCCGTTGCAGAACACGCTGGTGGAAAGCTGGGGAGTCCAGTAGCCATAATGAGGTGATAAGATGGCGGAGTTCTCTATGGAGGAAGGAGAATATCTAGTCAGGCTAGCTAGAAAATCCATAGAGCACTACATGGAAAGGAGATCAATTCTTGAGGTCGATCCTCACTATTCCAAGCTGAAGAGCCCTTACGGAGCCTTTGTAACCCTAAACATATATCCAGAGGGAAATCTTAGGGGCTGTATAGGTTATCCGGAACCCATTCTGCCTCTTTACAGAGCCGTCATAAGGGCGGCCATAGCGGCGGCTTTCGAGGATCCGAGGTTCCCTCCCCTAGCTAAGGAGGAGCTCGATAGGGTCACAGTCGAGGTCTCAATACTGACCCCTCCCGAGAGGATAGACGACAAAGTGGAGAGCAGACTCGACCTACGGAGGCTGGTGATAGTGGGGAAGCACGGACTGATAGTTCGCCGCGGTTTGTATTCCGGTCTCCTGCTTCCACAGGTCGCCGTGGAATACTCTTGGGACTCCGAGGAATTTCTAAGCCAGACTTGTATAAAAGCCGGAATGTGGGTGGACTGCTGGCTCAAGAAGGGGACCGAAGTATATAGATTCACTGCAGAGATCTTTGAGGAAGAGGAACCCAGGGGACGGATCATCAGGAGAGAGATAGGATAAGGTTCGACCCATGCTGAGGGCCTACTTCTCGCCTTTAGGCATAGGGTACGGACACGCGTCTAGGTCCTTGAACCTAGCTATGAGACTTAAGAAAGAGGGATTCTCCATCTTCTTCTCAGCCTACGGAGATGCCTCCTCTTATCTGATGGGGGCGGAGGGAGTGGAGGTTGTGTATTGTGGTGAGGAGATGCTATGGAAGCAGAAGCCGGATGGAAGCCCCGACCTCTGGGGGACGCTCAAGAGTTTATCTGAACTGAGGAAGTTCCTCCACCACATAAAGACGGAGAAGGAGAACATAGAAACAACATCTCCAGACGTCGTAATATCTGACTCCAGAATATCCACATTGATCGCAGCTCAGTACCTAGGGGTACCCAGCGTCGTGGTGCTCAACCAACCTAAGTTACTCCTCTCGCCTCTCATGAGGAGGAACGCTCCTCCGGATGATCTGAGTGATAGCGAGGGTTATAGTGTACTATCCACGGTGGTGGAGAAGCTCCTCAACACGGCGATAACTAGGTTTTGGGGACTCTCCCAAGCATCAATAATAGCGGATTTTCCCCCACCCTTCAGCATATCCAAGTACCACACCTCAGATCTCCCGAAACCCCTCATTGACAGGATAGTATTCTCGGGCCCCTTGATAGAGCCCAACTGCAGGCCAGACAGGAGAGAGGATGTGATCCTGATAATGATATCCGGACCAGGCGCCGAGAGAAAATCCCTAGCGGATGTTATACTGAAACTCCTGAATGACATACCGGAGGACCTAAGGGACTACGAATTCATAGTATCTTTGGGTGAGCCGTCCAATTTCAGAGATGAGGAGGTCCGGGACAACGTGAGGATATACAATTGGCTGCCTGATAAGTGGAGCATCTTGGAGAAGGCTAGGCTGGTGGTTTCCAGAGCTGGGCATACGACTATCGCAGAGGCGCTCATGTGCGGGAAGCCCCTCCTGTTGATACCCGTTCCGGGACAGACGGAAAAAATGGAGAACGCTCGCTCCATAGAGGAGATGGGTCTGGGCAGGATGATCAGACAGTCTGAGGTGGAGGCTAGGTTCTTTGAGGTGTTGAGATCTCTGCTTAAGCAAGAATATGGGAAGAATGTTAAGAGATTCAGGGAGAGATTTAAAGACTGGAATTTCCTAGATAGAGCAGCTGGGATAATAGAGTCAGTTCTCTACTGAACTAAAGATTTGGTTATCGCCCATCTCAGTGCCCTGAAGATCCTCTCCAAATTCTGCGGTTCCTCTACTTGGATCCTTATTGCCCTGAGTCTGCCGTTCGGATACTCATCGACCTCGCATCTCCCTCCGTACTCCTCCACCTTTCTCACGAGGAACGAGCTTATGGGTCTCTCCCTAGCATCTACCATCACGTTCTCGGTCGGTACGAACACAATACTGCCCGCCCTCTTGTTAACTCTGGCGATACCGATCAAAGTCCCGTCCTCCGAGGTGAGCCTCCTCTCCTCCACATCCTTAAACTGCTGAATCTCAGGTTCCGACTTGAGTTGATCTGCAGTCACTAGGGTCTGCTCCAGCAGGACCTGATCAAGGACCTCGACCATCTCCCTCAACTGAAGGACTTCCCTCTCTAACTTCTCTATCCTCTTCTTCAGGAACTCCCTGAGCTTGAGTAAATTCTTTATCCTCTCACTCCTTTCGGACAATCCTACCTTCCTCCAAGGATTTCCTGTATAGGTCCTTAAATCTGTTCACGCCGACCCTCGAGATGAGGGGGCCTAATTTGGGGCCCTGCGGCTGACCCAGCAGTATCATGTACAGAGCCCTGAAGAACTCCCTTACTAGTACACCCTTGCTCCTAGCGGTCTCGAACGCTAGGTTCTGTATGTCCTCGTCGCTCATATCCTCAGAAAGACTCTCTACAAAGGAGTTCATGGCTTCAAGGACTTTACTATCTATCTCCACGGTTCCGAGCTCTCTGCTGCCGAAGTTCTCCACGTAGTTCTTGGCATAGTACACGTATCTCCTGAAGATATCATCGTTCAGCAGGGAATTGGGATCCACGCCATAGTACTTTGAGATGAGGTCGGCAGTCACCCTCAGCAACTCCTCGAAGCCTATATCTCTCGGAAGCATTGACACGACGTTGAGGACCGCTGAGTACCTGTAAGGCCACGGCTCGGGGACGCCCTCCATTAGGTAAGTGAACTCCATGAGTCTCTTCAGGGTGATGCGATCCCTTTCACTCCTTATTCTCTCCAAGTTGTGATACTTCCTCACGTTGTTTTCCAGCTCGTTTATGTAGAGAGGAGAGCTCTGCAGGGATATGCTCCTGGTTCCATGATATCTCTTGAACATGAGCATCCTCAAGGCCTCGGGGGGAGAGAACTCCATCCACATCTGGGGAGTTAAGACGTTCCCAGCGCTCTTACTTATCTTCCTCCTAGTAGAATCTAGGAACATCTCGTACATCACCGTAAGCGGTGGCTCGTACCCTAGGACTTCCCTAGCTATCCTCCCGTTCACCCTGAACGAGTCGGTTATGTCCTTCCCGTGAGGTTCGAACACTATCCCCAACGCAGCCCACCTAGCTGCGAACTCTCCCTTCCAGGAGAGCTTGCCCTCTCCCTTCAGATATGAGGCCTCACCGACGTACCCGCACCCCTTTACCCCCTTGAACTCCTGATCACAGGCATAAATGACCTTGCCCTCCTCGGGAATGACCTTTAGCACCCTAGTTGTATATATCCTACCGCATCTCTCGCATCTAGGCCAGTAATGAATCCATCCCTCCGGTTTACTCGATCCCACCTCCTCTCTGATTATTCTATCGACCTTATCGTTGTTCTCCAATAGTTTAGAGACCTGCTCGTCCAACAAACCGGATTTATAGGCCTCGGTCCCGGAGATGAACGTGAACTCTATGCCCAACTTCTCCAAGGCGTCTATCAACATAGAACTCATGTGTTCCCCGTAGCTGGAATGGCATCCCCAAGGATCGGGAATCTCGCTCACCGGCATTCCCAAGTACTTGGAGTATTCCTCGGGCACTCCTGCAGGTACTTTCCTCAGCCCGTCCCTATCATCGCTGTATGCTATCAATTCACTCTTGTATCCCAGCTCCTCCAAGGCCAGCTTGACCCCGTAGGCCCTTAGCGAATCTCCCACAGAGCCTATGTGCGGGAAACCGCTTGCTCCTATCCCTGATTCAACCCTCAAAACATCTATCTTTCTTCCGAGCCTCTCTTCCCTCTCTATTACGTCCTTAGCTATTTTATCCAGCCAGAAATGAGGTCTCCTCTCCGAACCCATGTAGATCGGTCCTACCGGTCTGTGAGCAATAAGAAATTTACCCAAAAATTAGAGGGGGTTTCTCCCCCCGGGCTCACACTTGGGTGAGCTCGATCTCTATTACGCTTATGTCCCTCCTGCTACCGTTCTCGTCGATGATCTCCTCAGTGCCAGTCCTGAGGTCGGTTATCTTGATCTTGCCAGGGAAGTACTTGAGCCTAGTTATCTCGGCCACATCGACGGCCCTAGATATGGACCTGCCTCTAGCCTTCAGCACGATCTTCTTCACACCCCTGTTTATCTGGAGAGTGGTAGCCATAACGTAGTTGATAGCAGGCTTCTTACCAACATAGACGATTCCCTCTTCAGCCACCATGCGTATCACCTCTCTATCCTCTGTAGGCCCGCCTCTTTCACTGGGGAGCCTGGAGGGCGAGCTGTGTCTGACTCACCACTCAGCAATTAAAAAAGTTACTCTCGCTTCAGGAGCTTCCTAATATCCAAGAGGGAGATCTTCTCTCCTTCCCTCCTCTCCAAGATTAGGGGCAGCTTTCCCTTCTCCAGCTCCAATTTAGCTAGCTCGACGGGATCGGTCAGACCTTCAGGTATCTCGCTCTCATCTAAAAAGAGGGGAGAGCCAGCCGCGATCTGCTGGGCCCTAATGGATATTATCCTTATGCGCTCGAACTTGGTGAGCCTCTTAGGACCCAGCAGATCGCTATTAGCTGACACCTCACTCCTCACCCTTGCCCTTTCCACCTTCGAATTTCTTACCGGCAGCAGCTATTATATCATCGATCTTGAGCACGGTGGTCGCGAACTCGGCTGCGGACTCTATGGCCCTCCTGATCACCCTCTCAGGCTCTATTATGTCCTTCTCGTACATGTTCTCCACCTCTCCGGTGTATATGTTGAAGCCATACTCCCTCTTGCCCTCGGCGTGCGCCTTCCTCAGCTCGGCCAGCTTGACTATCGGGTCGTGGCCGGCGTTCTCTATCAGGGTCTTGGGTATGGACTCGAGGGCCTCAGCGAACTTCTCCACCACGTTCTGCTCCTTACCACCGAGCTGGACCGCGTAGTCCTTGAGCTTGAGCACTAGATCCGTCCAAGCGGCACCAGCGCCCACAACTATCTTCTCATCCTCTATGACGTTCCTGACCACGCTTAGAGCATCGTGCAGGTTCCTCTCAGCCTCATCTATGACCTGCTTCTCTCCACCCCTTATCAGGATGCTAACGGCCCTGGGATCCTTACATCCCTCGACGAAGACCATCTTGTCCTCTCCGACCCTCCTCTCCTCAACGAGCTCCGCGTAACCGAGGTCCTTCTCGGATATCTCCTTAACGTTAACGACTATCTTGGCTCCAGTGGCCTTGGCTAGCTTCTCCATATCGGATTTCCTCACCCTCCTGACGGCCAGTATGCCGTGCTTCGCCAAGAAGTGCTGGGCGACGTCGTCGATGCCCTTCTGGCAGAACACCACGTCCGCTCCAGTAGCGGCTATCTTCTCCACCAGCTCGGCCAGCATCTGCTTCTCCTGGTCCAAGAACTCCTTCACCTGAGCCGGTGAGGTTACCCTGATCTTAGAGGAGAGCTCAGGCTTCTTTATCTCAAGAGCGCTCTCTATGAGAGCTATCTTGGCGTTCTCTATCCTCCTAGGCATTCTGGGATGCACAACCTCCTTGTCGATCACTATACCCCTGATGAGCTTTGTGTCAAACAGGGAACCGCCCTCCTTCTTCTCCAGCTTTATGTTATCGAGATCAACAATTCTCCTACCGTCTCTCTCCTCCACGACCTGTAGAGCAGCGTCGACGACAAGATCGGCCAGATAGTCTTGTGCCACCCGGGCGGACTTGCTACTCATGGCTATCTTGGCTATCTTCTTCAGTAACTCCTTGTCGTTCCACGAGACCTTGATCGCTACCTCATTCAAGTACTCCACCGCCTTTTCCGCGGCCTTCCTGTACCCGGAGATTACCACTGTAGGATGTATGCCCAAATCCAATAGGTCCTCCGCCTTGGCCAGTAGTTCACCGGCTAGGAGAACTACGGTAGTTGTGCCGTCCCCAGCTTCCTGCTCTTGGGATTTAGCTAAGTCCACCATCATCTTCGCAGTGGGATGCTCGACCTCTATCTCCTTCATTATGGTAGCACCGTCGTGTGTGATTATCACATCCCCAAAGGGATCGACGAGCATCTTCTGCATGCCCTTAGGACTGAGGGAAGTCCTTATGGTGTCAGCTATAGCCTTTGCAACGGTTATATTCAGCCTCAGGGCTTCCCTGCCCTTGGTCCTTGAAGTCCCTTCCTTCAATATCAGAACGGGGATTGCTCCAGCTCCCTCGCCACCTTGAACGGCCATACATATCACCTCTTTTACTGGGTCTCTCAGAACCTGTCGCTGGGATTACCCATGTTAGGATCGATAACCGAGTTAAAAAAGCTTATCAGTCTGTCCAGCCCCCTCGTTAACTTGAGGAGCTCCAAGAGAGAGTAAAAATGGTGAAATATTTGAGTGATAAGCGAAGATTTCATCAATCTATTGCCAATTGCCTGAAATCAGCTATGAAAGATAGAGGGATTGAGAGGTTAACGGAGATACAGGAGATGGCGATTCCACTCATCCTCTCGGGTAAAAATGCCCTCTTGATAGCCCCTACAGGATCGGGAAAGACTGAAGCAGCTCTATGGCCCGTTATCACAATGATGAAGAGGGAAGGAGTGGGAGAGGGATTTATCACGCTTTATGTGACCCCTTTAAGGGCCCTGAACAGGGACCTAGAGGAAAGGACAGCCTATTGGTCCTCTAGATGCGGCTTCGATGTTGGAGTGAGGCACGGTGATACCTCCAAGGCGGAGAGGACTAGACAATCAAGGTCTCCTCCTCATATCCTCATAACGACACCAGAGACCCTCCTAATTATAATGTCCGGACCTAAGATCTCTAAGTGGCTTAAAAACGTGAGATATGTCATTATAGACGAGGTTCACGAGCTACTGGACGATAAGAGGGGCGCACAACTCTCCTTATCCCTAGAGAGGCTTGAGAGGATACGGGGGAGGACATTCCAGAGGATAATGCTCTCCGCTTCCTTGGGCAATCCCTCGATGGCCCTAGAATACTTCTCCTACAGAAGGGACGGAAAAGTCGCATATTCGCGAGAGAGCCGCGTAATGAAGATATCAGTAGTCTATCCGGCCCCATCTCAAAGGGACATCGAGCTATCTAAGACCATGCTCCTAGAACCAGGGGTGATAGCTAGGATCAGACTATTGGCGGATTTGATAAGGGAGGCCAGATCGGCCATAGTCTTCACGAATACCAGATCCATGGCAGAGGCCCTTGGCTACAGGATGAGGAAAGCATTCGAGGAGCTGAAGATACATGTCCATCATAGCTCTCTATCGAAGGACGCTAGGGTGGAGAGCGAATCACTGCTCAAGAGGGGAGAGCTCTCTGCGGTGATCAGCACGAGCTCGTTGGAGCTAGGAATAGATGTAGGGTACGTAGATTTGGTAGTACAGTACGGTTCCCCTAGGCAGGCGATGAAGCTGCTTCAGAGGGTCGGCAGATCTGGGCACGGTCCAGGCAGGGTGGCTAGAGGTGTGGTAGTTGCCCAAGACTCTGACGACTATCTGGAGTCGATAATACTAGCTAAGAGGGCCCTCTCGAGCGATTTGGAGGAACTAAGGCCTTTAGAGAAGTCCTATGATGTGCTCTACCACAGCACCATCGGACTCCTCTTGGGAGAGAGATCCATCTCACTGCAGGACCTTGTGGACTTGGCCAAGCGATCATGGCCGTACAGGGAGATAACCATCGACGAGGTTAGGGGAATATTTTCCTTCATGTCCAAGGCTTGGCCCAGAATCATCTGGTATGATGAAGTAGGGGATAGCATCAAGAGATATGGAGGCGGGCTAGCCCATGAGTACTTCTTCTCGAACATCTCCACGATACCCGACACCACATCATATCCAGTCATAGATGACACCATGGGATTCTACCTAGGCCAGCTGGATGAGACCTTCGTCTTGGAGTACCTGCTTCCCGGCGTTAAGTTCGTCTTCAGGGGATCGGTCTGGAAGGTCAAGAGGATAGAAGGCGGTCGCATTTTCGTGGAACAGGTCTTCGACCCAGTCGGTGCCATACCCAGCTGGATAGGGGAACAGTTACCCGTGGCAAGGGAGACTGCAATTGAGGTGGGGGCTATCAGGGGACTCGTGGAGGAGGCCCTATCTGAGGACGCATTGGATGAGCTCGTAGACAGACTGGTGAGGGAGTACCCCTTCACAAAGTCTGGGGATCTCAGAAGAGCTCTAGCCACATTAGTGGATCACATGAAACAGGGCTATCCGCTTCCTACAGATCGGAGGATCGTGATAGAGGGGATAACGGGCTCAGGCGTCGTGATTCACTCCACTCAAGGTAGTTTGGTTAACAGGACGTTGGGGAGAGGCCTGTCCTTCGTCATCTCCAGGGACTTCAAGGTCGCTGTTAGGGTTACTGAGGATCCCTACAGGATAGTGATAATGGGAGTGGGTAAAGAGGCGGTGGCCGAGACCCTACATCGTCTCTCTAGGGAGGGTAGGGATACTCTGGTGAAGGCTGTAGTCAACAGTTCATTCTTCAGGATCAGGCTACTCCATGTGGCTAAGAGGATGGGTCTGATAAGAGATACGGCGAGCTCTAGGATCGTGAGCTTGGTCAAGCTGGCCAAGGCATACGAAGGTACTCCCGTCTACGAGGAAGCTTTAAGGGAGTCCCTCACGAAGGACTTCGATGTTGATGGGACGCTGGACCTGCTCAGGTCGATATCCTCGGGGAAGATAGAAGTGGTCATGTCTGAGAAGCAGGGTCCGAGTCCCCTATCTCTGCTAGGATTGGAGAGATCAGGTCTCCCCCTAGAGATAATCCCTCCATCGGAATTGAGCAAGAGGCTGCTGGAGAGCTTCAAGTACAGGATACTTTCACAGCAGATCACGCTGGTCTGCTCCAACTGTTGGAAATGGAGCATGGACACCACAGTATCGAGCCTCCTAGATTTGGGGAAAGTGCCCAAATGTCCCGTGTGTGGAAGTGATAGGGTAGCGGCCCTCTCTGGGTATTGGGCATCCGAAGCTAAGGAATATGTGGAGGAATCTAAGAGGAGGGGGAGGCCATCTGTACCCAATTGGGAGCTCGCTAACAGGGTCTATGAACTCGGCTCACTCACCGAGAGGTATGGGCTACCAGCCGTAGTCGCGATGGCCGCTAGGGGAGTGGATCCGATGGACATCGAGTGGCTGGTATCGAGGCGTACCGAGTTGGACGAGGATTTCATGGCCGAACTCGCTAAAGTTGAGACTGAGGCCGTAAAGAGGAGGTTGACCGGGAAGAAGAGGAGAAGGAGGAAGAGGTCTGGTTAGGTTGTCAAGTCAGGAGGCCCGCACCCCTCAGGATTCTAATGGCGGCACTCCTCGGATCGCCCGACTTCGTTATTGCCCTCCCCACCATGACGAAATCGGCTCTTTTAGCTACTTCCCCTATGGTAGACTCGTTTATACCACCGGCGACACCTATCTTGACTCCCAGCTCTTTAGCGGAGTCTAGCAACTCGTATTCGGAGAATACCCCTTCATCAACCCCCCTGTGCAGGCATATCCTGTGTATCCCGAACTCTATGATCTCCTTCAAACGGGGCACCACATCTCTTAGGCCTAAAGTGTCCACCAGTACCTCTCCTCTGGATTCTTCCGCTCTCCTGACCGCTTCCTTTATCGTCTCATCAGGTGACACGGCCATCACGCTCATCAGATCGGCACCGGAGGAGAAGGCCAGATCCGCCTCTAGGTACCCCGTGTCCATGGTCTTAGTGTCAGCGAACAGCTTAACCTCAGGAAATCTCTCCCTGAGCCTTCTCACGGATCTCATTCCTTCAGCCTTTATCAGTGGAGTTCCAACCTCGATCTCCCTGAAGCCAGCCCCCACCGCCAGCTCAGCTATCCTAATAGCCTCGTCCAAGGATGTCAGGTCGAGCGACAGGAACACCTCTACCATTCCGAGCCCCCCATCCATCTCCTGACCACGTAAATGAGTGCCAGAATTAAAACTAGCGAGATCAGGATCAGTGTCACAGTGATATGCAGGGGAATATTCTCCCCAGCGGCGAAGATAAAGGGGCCTATTATCACCACGAAACCTCCACCGGAACTAGCTTCGGTGGAGTGTGAGATCATCAGGGCCATGAAGCCCATCATGACGAGGGACACTCCCATGAAGATCAAGAACACCCTGACGAATATCTTCTCATCTATCTCGCTCATGACCAAGCCCCCATGAGGACGATCATGGTCAGCATCAGCAGGATGGATATTGCTACTAGTACGATGAGGAGCGATGTCCTAATGTTCTTACCGAATACTATGGGTATGGGCCCTATTAGTATTACTCCACCGACGCTGTAGTCTCCGAACTTCCGGGATGGCAGTAGCAGCGCCAACACGATTAGCACAAGCCCCATAACTATTAGGAGAATTCCCATGAGGTCTAGAGGGCTCAAGATCTCACCCCCCAATCAACTTAGCGAGCTTGGGATAATTGGACGGATCCCCCCTGACCCTAACTATCTCCCCATCCATTAAAGGCGTGCTCGGGCCAAAGGGGAGGGGGGAACCGGATGGATCGTATATAGAAATGACCTCGTACCCGGTAACCTCTATGAATTGGGAAACGGTCATTCCTCTGGACTTGGATCTCCCCTCTACCTTAAAAGCCACGTAGTGCGGTGAACCTCCCTTGAAGTGGGGTGATTCGTGCCTCAAGGACCTTAGATCCCAGATCCTCCAGAGGACCTCGGCTATCATCTTGGATGCCGTACCGTCCCCAAACGGATTGGGAAGGCCCTCTATCCTCCTCCTAACCTCCTCCTCGTAGAGGAACCTTCTAACCGCTGACACTATGGAGGAGGGATTGGCGCCCGCTACCTCGCCGAATCCCAGTTCAACTATCTCAGGCCTCTCCGTGTTATCCCTCAATATGATGCAGGGCTTCTTCAGGGTGGCCGACTCCTCCTGAACCCCACCGGAATCGGTAGCCACCACATCCGAGGCCGAGAGAAGCCTCAAAAAATCTATGTAGCCTAGAGGCTCGATCAACATCACGTGCTCCAACGTCCTCAATTCGCCCAACAGACCGAAAGCCTTCAGCCTCTTGTAAGTTCTCGGATGCAGGGGCCATACTATGGTCAGCTCATCCAATTCCCTCAGGGCTTTCACTATCCCCAGCATTCTGTACTCCTTGTCGGCATTCTCCTTTCTGTGAACTGTGATGGTCATGAGGGGCTCACCCTCTACTAGACCCAATTCCTTCAGGATGCTAGATCGTCTAATGTTGCCCCACATCTTCTCGACGACGTCAACTATGGTATTACCGCTCAGTACAATCCTCTCAGGGGGATAGCCCTCCTCATTGAGATTGGAGAATGCTCTGGGGGTGGGGGCGAAGTTCAGCGACGCGAGGTGATCAGCGACCCTCCTGTTTATCTCCTCCGGCATCGTGAAATCGTAGCTCCTGAGCCCCGATTCTATGTGTATGAAGGGAACCTCTAGTTTGGAAGCAGCCAGAGCGGTTCCAAGTACGGAGTTCGTATCACCTACCGACAGGACGGCATCCGGTTCGTAGTTCTCCACAACCTTTCCCATCTCATGTAGAACCCTAGCAGTCTGATCCACCTGATCTCCCGATCCTATGCCCAAGTTGAGGTCTGGCTCGTCGAGTCCAAGCTCGGAGAAGAATACATCGCTCATTTCCCAATCGTAATGCTGCCCAGTGTGCACTAGAAACAGCTCTACACCCTTTATACGCGATAGAGCCTCGTATACAGGCGCCATCTTGATGATCTCGGGTCTAGTGCCCACCGACAGAAGCAACCTCATGTTCCTTCGCTTCTCCATGACCTGTAATCATTTTTAATAAACGGAGGTGGACCTACCAGACACCTGAAAGGTGATCTACATGCTCAAGCCGGAAAAGGTAGTCCGATTCTACGCTTACACAACTAAACTGCATGTGGACGATATGGCAGAGGCCCTCATGGAGTTCGATGATGTCCACGTAGAACCCCCAGAGGGACTCCCCGGCGTCAAACCTCCGGAGGGCCTAGAAACTCCAGATTTAAATGCTTACGAAGAAATAATCAGGGCTTTAGAAAGAGCGAGCGCGTTAACTGGAATATCCCTAGAGGATATCTTGAATCAGGCTACTTCTAATAAAATTCCAGAGACCGTTGATCACAAGGAGCTGATCTCGGAACTGGATGAATTGGTGGGAAAGTACCTCTCCTTGAGGAAAGAGCTTGAGCTAGCAAAGAAGGCGAAATCCTTGCTTAAAGAAAGGGCTAATAGATTGAGGGAGCTAGAGGAGAAGCTCGAGGAGCTCGAGATGAAAATAAAGGAGTACTACGCGGCAGCTCTTGAGATAACTGAGGAAAATCCCGCAAAGCTGCGACTGGGAAGAATGCTGCTAGAAATAGATAGGGATCTCCTGAGGGCTTCTTCGCTAGTAAATGCGGCCCTAAACCCCTCCATGTCCATAAACGATATAAGAGAGATCCTGAGGAATCTACTGGAGCCCCTATCCGAGTTAGAGGCAAGATTATTGGCGGTACAAGACGAATTGAAGGAAGAGAAGGAGATAGAGGAAGTTAAACGAGGCACACAAGATCTCAAGGAGATTCTTGAAGAAATAAGTAGGGAGATAGAAGGATACATGGTGAGGAAAGACAAATTATCCGAACTCAAAGCCGTGGAAAGTCTTTGGAATAAGATGAGAGACACTGTAAGGAAGGTTCCGGAGTTGAGCCCTCTATTGGTTGAGAGAGAGCCAGCGATAGCTAAGGTTACACAGCAGATAGCTGATTTAGAAAACGAGATAAGTAGAAGGGAGGGCACCATAAGGGAAAAGCTTCAGTTAGCTAAGAAACTTATCGCTAACGTAAGAGAGACCTTTATCAGGCTTAGAGATAGAATGCTTACTATTAAAGCGGTAGCAGCAGGAGAAGCTGAACAGAGGGTATCCGAGCTTATAGAGGGAGCTAAACCGATAATCTCTGAGAAAGGTAAGCTAGAGGAGGAGATCAAGAAACTAGAAGTACTCAGCAACAAGGAAGAGGTGGGCAAGCTGAAGGAGGAGGCAGAAAAACTGCTCTTAAAGGTGAGGGAAACTGCAGCCAAGCTAGCCTCGAAGGCACTCTCGGTGAAACCGAGGGCAATTCTGCAGAAACTGAAGAAAATGACCTATGTAGGTGAGGAGATAGCGGTGATATCAGGATGGGTCCCTTCATCTAAAATCGACGACTTCGAGAGGAGCATTAAGGATAAACTGGGTAATTACGTGGCTCTGGAGTTAGAAGAGCCGAAAAAGGGCGAAGGAGTCCCCTCCAAGGTCAAATTGCCTACAATACTGAGACCTGTCCGTCTACTAACTCACAGGCTTTACGGATTGCCATCGATAAGGGAGCTGGATCCGACGCCAATAACTGCGATATTCTTCCCACTGATGTTCGGGATGATGTACGGTGACGTGGGTCATGGTCTCACCTTGGCCCTCTTTGGTGCTCTGCTATGGGGTAGATCTAGAGGAGCAATGAAGGAACTGGCTGGTCTGTTAATCTACTCTGGAATGGCGGCAGCATTCTTTGGCTATCTATACGGCATGATTTACTTCATGGAATTCACTGAACATCCTATACTCAGTCCCCTCCATGATACCATGAGGCTGATGGCTGTCGCTCTTCTATTCGGAGCTTTCGAACTAATGGTCGGCTTCGTCATGAACACCATTAACAAACTTCTGGAGGGGGATATCTTTGCCGCGCTATTCGAGTATAAGGGAGCTACGACACTAATCATGTATGCAGGCGCTGTCTACGCCGTTATCAGGAATAATGCCGATATAATGGGTACAATAACCGATCCGCTGTTCATATCAATGGTAGTACCTCTATCTATAACAGCTACAGCTCCCGTGATAAGGGCTGTGAGGGAAGGACACGGTATAGGAGAGGGTATGTCAGAAATGATCGCAACATTATTAGAGAGTGTGCTAGCTCTCTTCAGCAACTCACTGTCCTATATCAGGTTGGCTGCCTTCGCGGTGATTCACGAGGTCTTCGGGGTCCTAACGGCGCAGCTTATACTCGGTAAGGAGATCGCGACTCTATCCGATCTGGGATCTTTAGTAGCTCCAGGGGCCCTAATAGGATTCGTGTTCATGAACATAGCAGTTATGGGGCTCGAAGGAATGCTCTCATTCATACAAGCCACTAGGTTGACATTCTATGAGTTCTTCTCGAAATTCTACAAGGCGGCTGGGAGGGAGTTCAAGAGGGTCTCCGAGCTTCTCGGGCCTGCTCTCTCCTGATAACAAATTTTTTATTAATGGTAACCATGCACTCAGAGGTCTCCACCAGATCGAGATATGCAAGGGTGATCGTATGGTCAACACGAGGAAGAAAAAACTGCTGTCATATGTGATATTAGGAATTCCCCTATTGCTCCTGCCTCTGTCGATTGTAAGTGCTGCTGCATCACCTGAAGAGGCCGCGGCTGGAGCCGGTGGTCTAAAGTTTATAGGAGCCGCCGTCGCCATTATTGGAAGCACCATCGCCGCTGGAATAGCTCTGTACGGTGTGGCCATAGGTGGTAGCGCTCTCCTCGCCGAGAACCCGAACGCATTCACTCAGGTCCTTATATTGGGAGGTCTGGCAGAAGGAGTGGCAGTTTACGGTCTGCTGGTAGCCTTCCTCATACTGGGAGGCTGAATCCTCCCAAATTTATTTATATACGAGTGAATACCTGCCCTCTATCCTTCTCCTTTATGGGTAAATAAGCAGTACACAAGGATGTACTTGAGAAGGGAAATTTCAAATTGGTGGTAAAGAAAAATATCACTCAGTGGGAGGGGCCAGCAGGTTATATAGAACTTCAGGGTCTACCCCACTCATCCTCCCGAGTAAGATCGTCTTTATACTCTGAGACTCCCACTCAGAGCTTATCAGGTACATGAGCACATATGCCTCCGTCATGGATCCCTTCAAAGATATTCTGAGTGAGTCTATGTAGGTCTTCTTAGCTATGACATGCTCTATTATCCACGGCTCTCCGACCTCTTTCATAGCTCCATCTATTTCTATGGAAACCGCCCTATATGAGGCTAAGTTCGCTAATTCGTCTAGGAATTCTTTTAAACTATCTGTTTTCGTAGCAGTTTCAAGTAATTTTCTAAAAGGCAGCTTAGAGAACACCTTAGCGAGTAAATCGTTCTTCACCCCTAGATACTTAGCCTTCAGCAGGTTCCTCAGGAGCACGTTTTCCATGTAAGAGTGGAGTAGTAATGAGGTAGGGGATCTCTTGCCTATCTTCATGGCTTTAAGTTGAGATTCAAGACGATCCATATAGTACCTGTCTAAGGCTAGATCTATCTCAGTGATATCTCTCTCACTGGAGGAGAGCCACGAAGACAGCAGTATAACTAGTCTCCTATCCTCCAACAATTCCAGTAGTGTTTCAAGCCTATCAGCCTTAGACAGCTTTTCCACATCCATTACGTAGTATTCCACGGGTAAGAGCCTCAGCTCTCTCCTCTTACCTCCGAATAGCAACGAGAAAACTATCCTCCTCAAGTTCTCTATATCGTACTTACTCATGAATGCCTTGATGAGATCCTCAATTGGCGTCCCTCTGGAGAGGGAGATCAACTTCCTAGCTCTTATTGAGTTAACTCTCAAGCATACCTCTTCTACCTTGAGAGCATCGAGCAAATCTTCGGGTCCCTCGAAAAAGCTTCCATAGGCAGTAGGAGATAGCTTATCGAAGAGAGCCCTTTCATCCTCTAAAAACACCCAAGACCTTATGTCCTCCGGATCAGTCAAGTGAGAGGCTAAACCGTGCGTTCTTACAACTAGATACTTCCTCTTCGCACCTTTTAACATCTCAAACACCTCTTTTCAGCTGTCTATACTTCTTTACACGAAGGAACTCTTCCAGAGCGTCCTCCTCCAGGGCTTCCTCGATGTACTTGATGGCGGCCTCGTGGTCAGGTATTATTATCTTCTCCAGAGCATTCACCTTCCTCATTGTATCTGCTAGAGCCGCAGCTAGCCTCTCGAACTTGGCCTCGGAGTTTACTAGCGGCATCAGCTCCTTTATTGCCTCTGAGAACTTTCTAGCGGCGGCTATCACCACTGCGTTCAAGGAGGGGGAGGTAGCCAAAGCGAACTCCCTTATCTCTATCTCAGGTATCTCCACGCCTATGACGCTCCGCACCTTCATTTCCGTGAGGAGGGGCATAGTCAGCAAGGCCGCTTTCCTCATCTCATCGGGTCCGGCGGCAGCATAAGCCAGTCTTAGGAGCTTGTAGGCCTTCTCTAACTTCTTCTCGACTTCGTTCCTCCTCCTAAGGTCCGGAAGTAAGTTCTGACTCTCCTTGACCAGCTGATCCCTCTTCATCTTGAGAGCGTCGACTCCCGAGCGGAGGAGTCGCGTTCTCTCCCTTAAACGGATCAAAAACCCCTTGGTGGGGAGGACCCTCCCCACGGAGCGGAAGCTCAATCTCACTCACCCTCTGCCTGGGCTGCGATCCTCCTCTTCGGGTGGAACTTGTTGAGGGTCTTCTCGCTTATCCTCGTCAGCTCAGCCTCGGGCAGTATGGACAGTATGTCCCAAGCGATGTCCAGCGTTTCCTCTATGCTCCTCCTCTCCCTGAAGCCTTGGGCCACGAATTCCCTCTCGAACCTCCTAGCGAATTCCAAGTACAGCTTCTCCCTCGGGCTAAGTCCCGCCTCGCCTACTATTTGGACGAGCTCCCTAGCCTTGGTACCTTGGCTGTAAGCGGCGTAGAGCTGATCTGAGACCTCCTTGTGGTCTTCTCTCGTCTTTCCTGGACCTATACCGTCCTTCATGAGCCTGCTAAGGCTCGGCAGGACGTTGATCGGAGGATAGATGCCCCTATTGTGGAGATCCAAGTCCAAGAATATCTGGCCCTCGGTGATGTAGCCAGTGAGATCTGGTATGGGGTGGGTGAGGTCCCCACCGGGCATCGTCAGTATGGGCATAAAGGTTATGGAGCCAGGTCTGCCGATTATCCTGCCTGCCCTCTCGTAGATGCTCGCTAGGTCGCTGTACATGTATCCCGGATATCCCTTCCTGCTTGGTACCTCCTCCCTAGCGGAGCTGAGCTCCCTCAGCGCCTCGCAATAGTTGGTCATGTCCGTGATTATGACTAGGACATCCATACCCAAGTCGAACGCTAGGTACTCAGCAGCGGTCAGGGCGACCCTCGGGGTGGTTATCCTCTCTATGACCGGATCATTAGCTAGGTTTAGGAAGAGCACGGACCTGCTCAGCGCTCCGAATTCCTCGAACTGCCTCCTGAAGAAGAGAACGTCATCGTACTTCAGACCTACTGCCGCGAAGACTATGGAGAATCTCTCAGCCTTTCCAGGGACGACCGCCTGCCTCGCCACCTGAGCGGCTACCTCGTTGTGAGGTAATCCGGACTCGGAGAATATCGGAAGCTTCTGACCCCTGACCAAGCTCAACATCCCGTCAATGGCGGATATACCGGTCTCGATGAACTCGTCCGGGTAGTCCCTCTTGGCCGGATTTATGGGAGCGCCGTTTATGTCCCTGTAGTCATCAGCCCTTATCTTAGGGCCTCCATCTATCGGCTCACCTGCGCCGTTGAACACTCTACCGAGCATCTCGTCCGATACAGGGATCTTTAAGGTCGAGCCAGTGAACTTGACCATGGCGTTGGAATCAAGCCCTTCAGTGTCTCCCAGCACCTGTATGACGACCTTATCCCTACCGGCCTCCAGCACCTGACCGAACCACTCCCTGCCATCCTCGGAGTATATCCTGACCACTTCCTCGTAAGCAGCCCCAGGGACACCCCTCATTATGACGAGGGGTCCCTTCACCTGATCAATCCCCTTGAAGGTCAGACCGTACACGGACATCTCATCTCACCTCCGCAAGCAGGGAGGATATCTCAGCCTCAAGTTGCGCTATAGCCTCCTTGACAGCGCTCTCGAATTCCTCCTCGGGCACGAACTTGAGCCTCCTGAGGAGACCCAGCGATTTCATTTCAGCTATCCTCGATATGGGAACACCCGCATCTATCATGGGTCTGGCTCTATCGTAGAACTCCAACAGTGTTTTCAGGAGGAGGGCCTGCTTCTTCGGGGAGCAGTAGGTATCTACCTCGTGGTAGGCGTTCTGCACCAAGAATCCCTCCTTGATGAGCTCCGCAGACAGGAGGACGAGCCTGTTCTCATCGGAGAGAGCGGCCTCCCCCACCACCCTGGCCACCTCCTCCAAGCTGGAGGCCCTCTGAAGAAGGGCCATGGCCTTGTCCCTGTAAGCCATCATGTCATGTCCGGTGTGCTTGATCCACCACTCCTTCAATCCACCAGTATACTTTGAGAAGCTCCTCAGCCAGTTTATGGATGGGAAGTGCCTCTTGAACGCCAAGTCCTTGTCCAGAGCCCAGAAGGCACCTACGTACCTCATGGTGTGCTGGGTGACGGGCTCGTTGAGGTCTCCCCCGGAGGGACTCACGGCCCCTATAACGGCGACGGACCCTAAGTCGTCCCTCTTACCTCGGACCTTAATCCTACCAGCCCTCTCGTAGAACGAGGCTATGTAGTCAGGTAGATAGGCTGGATACCCTCTCTCGGATGGTATCTCCTCAAGCCTAGAGCTAAGCTCCCTCAGCGCCTCAGCCCACCTGGAGGTCGAATCTGCCGTGAGAACCACGTGAAGCCCCATATCCCTGTAATACTCGGCGTAAGTAATCCCCATGAAGATGCTGGCCTCCCTAGCAGGGACTGGCATGTTACTGGTGTTGGCAATGAGGACGCTCCTCTCCAGCAGAGGACTCCCGCTCTTGGGATCGACCAGCTTTGGGAAAGTGTGTAGCAGATCGGTCATCTCATTACCTCTCTCTCCACAACCCACGTATACCACGACATCCGCATCTGCCCACTTCGAGATTTGGTGAAGGGTCACCGTCTTACCGGTGCCAAAGCCGCCGGGCACGGCGGAGGTGCCTCCCTTGACTATGGGGAAGAAAGTATCTATCACCCTCTGCCCGGTTACTAGAAGCTCTACGGGGGCTAGCTTCTCCCTGAAAGGTCTGGGCGTCCTGACAGGCCATTTATGATACATCTTAACCTCTTCCTTACCGCCTATGTGCTCCACCACGACTACAGGCTCCTCTATAGTGTAGTCTCCCTCAGGGAGGACCTCTATAACCTTGGCCTTCTCTATGGTCGGTGGGAGCATTATCTTGTGAGTGATGGAGCCCTCTGGGACGGTTCCTAGGACATCCCCAGCGACGACATCGTCTCCAGGCTTGACCAAGGGGGTCCACTGCCACTCCTTATCTCTAGAGAGGGTGGGCGCCTTAATTCCCCTAGTGATGAATGGACCGCCAGCTTTCTCGGCTATGACTTCTAAGGGCCTGCCCAGTCCGTCGAGGACCTGACCCAGTAGCCCCGGCCCTAATTCAGCTGAGAGGGGCTCTCCAGTCCTCTCGACGGGTTCACCCGCCTTCACTCCACCAGTGGGCTCGTAGACTTGTATTATCGCCTTGTCCCCTTCTATCCTGACTATCTCACCTATGAGTCTCTCCTCTCCGACGTAAACGACCTCCCTGATCTTAGCACCCCTCATTCCCTCGGCTTCTACTACGGGACCCTTTATGTGGACGATAATACCTTTACTCTCATAAACTAACTCGGACAAGCTTACACCCCCTCAAACAATCTCCCTATTATCTCTATCTCCTTGGTCTCTCTGTAGGCCCTCAGCCTACCATCGAAGGTGTTGTAGTACCTCCTCTCATCCCTACTGTCCCTCACAACGACCCCTCCGATGACCGGGACCGTTCTCTCGTCAACGGAGGCCTTTATATTTTCTTTCTCCAACTTCCTAGCTACCTTTTCGAGCAGGGATTTATCCTTCTCCCTACCCATGAGGAGTACCTCCTTCTCTCCTAGGACCTTCGCCCCCTCCAGCGAGTATCTCGTCAGTATCTCCTCGTAGTTCCATCCCGGCTCTTGGCCATCGGCTATAGCGGCCAGCTTCTCGTGCACTCTCCTGAAGAATTCACTCAGCAGCTCGGATTTGGTCATGAGAACTATTTGATTAGCCTCTACCTCAGCAGCGCTTCTCTTCCTCGCAATCTCCTCCCTCATCTCCCTCTCTGCCCTCTCCCTCTTGGATCTCAGTATCTCCTCCGCCTTTCTCCGGGCTGACTCGATTATCTCCTTAGCTCTCTTCTCGGCCTCCTTCCTGATGGCATCAGCCCTATCCTCAGCCATCTTGAGGATAGCCCTGACGATGGCCTCGGAGTCCTTATCCACGCTAACTACTTCCTCCCCACTCACCCTCGAGCACCTCCCTAACGACTTCATCGACGAGGGAACTCATCCTCTCGGATGCCACCCTCCTTAGCTCCTCAGCTTTCATCTTAGCCCTATCAACAATCTCCTTAACTTCCCTCTCGATATCCTCCATTACCGCTACCTCCACCGGAGTGTTCTTGGCCTCCTCGATTATTTTCTTTGCCTCTTCCTCGGCTTCCTCGATCATTCTCTTGGCTTCCTCCTCGGCCTCCTGAATGATCTTGGCAGCCTCCTTCTCGGCCTCCATAATGGCCTCAACCAATCTCGGCATTTCTCTCACCTCATAATCAGAACTTCAGCTCCTCGCTACCTAAAGCTCTAGCCAGCAAGGATGCCAGCTCCTTCAACCTCACCCCCCTCGCACCTTCCATATCGGGCACTACCGCGAACACAGGGCTCACCTTACCCCTTCTGAGTAGATCCTCCCTATAATCTCTGATCTCCTCAGCTACCCTCTCGTTGATGAATACCACGTGAGGTAACTCGCTCTCATTGTCCCTGAAAAATTTTATCAGATTCCTGCGACCCCTGATTACCTTCGCGGGCACTCCGATCATCTCGAATCCCAGCGCGAGCACTTCGTCGTCCGTTACAGCTATAGGGGAGCTGGCAATCCTCGTCCGTTCGCTCACTGAAGCACCCTATACCCGAAAGCTTGGAAAATTATAAAAAGCCATATAGCCCGCTTACCCTAGCGGGGGTGGCCGAGCTCGGACCAAGGCGGCGGACTTAAGATCCGCTGGGCGTCAGGCCCGCGTGGGTTCGAATCCCACCCCCCGCACCAGGGCCCCGCCGCCTTTCACCCCTCATGAGGTGAGCATCTGCTTGGGAGTGGAAAGGGAGGTCAAGCTGAAGATCCCCCATAGCGAATTTCTGAGTCTCTTGAGGGGGAAGAAAATCTCCTTCAAGATACTGGAAGCGATAGAGCAGGAGGACTTCTATATGGACACTCGCTCCTGTGACCTCCTCACCTCAGGAAGGGTATTGAGGGTGAGGATCATTAGTAATCTAGTCAGAGTCACCTACAAGGGGAGGAGGAAGGGTGGAGGTATAGAGAAGGTCAGGGAGGAGATTGAAGGGGAATTGGGGGATGAGAAATGCGGGGAAGCCCTCTCCAAAGTAGGAATAAACGTAAATTGCCCACCCGAACTCAACGAGCTGATGAACCTGCTCTCCAGTAGAGGTTATGAGGTGAAGATCGTGGTATGGAAGAGAAGGACGCCCGTTCTATTGGATGGATTCGATGTAGAGGTCACGCTGGACTACGTGAGAGATTTAGGAGAGTTCGTGGAGGTGGAGGGAGACGATGCAATGGATCTAGTTCGAATACTCGGTATAGAGTGCAGAGCAATCATACCCAGCTACGCTGATCTAATCCACGCCCTTAAGCAGTGATTTCACGCCTGATTTCTCAAGCAAGTCCAGAGAAGCCCTCTCTGCCTCAGCAAAGATATCCTCCTCGTCCCTCCTGGTGAATTTGCCGTCCTTCAAGATAACCTTACCATCTATCAGGACGTGCCTCACATCTGTAGATCTAGCAGAGTAGACCAGATGGGACACCACGGAGTGGAGGGGCACCCACCAAGGTACTTTGACGTTCAGAAGAACAATATCCCCCCTGTATCCTTTACAGATCCTCCCGATCTTCCATCGAAGGAAATCTCCGGGTATTCTAGTGGCCATGTCCAGCGCCGTCTGAGCCGGTATCGCCTTAGGATCCCTCTTCGAGACCTTGTGAATGAGGGCGGCCACCTTCATGGTCTCGAACATATCTAATGTGTTGTTGCTGGCTGGTCCGTCGGTTCCAAGAGAAACCCTAACCCCTTTCTCGACTAGGTCGGGTACTGGGGAGATCCCCGAGGCCAACTTAAGATTGCTCACGGGATTGTGAGATACTAAGGTGGATGTCTCCCTAAGGAGAGCGATCTCCATCTTGCTAGGCCAAACTACGTGCGCAGCGACCGTTCTATCACCCAATATACCGTATTCATGGGCCAGCTCTATCGCCCCCTTCCCGTACTTCTCTTTAATATCAGACACCTCCTTCTCGGTCTCCGCTAGGTGAATCTGGATGGTGGACCCATTATCCTCCGCCTTCTCCGAAATTTCCCTCATCCTCTCCGGAGAGACCGTGTAGGGAGCGTGAGGTCCATAGCCCGGCTCGATCAATGGGTGATCTCGCCACTTCTGAACGAACCGATCTGCTAAAACCATGCACTCGTCTACATTCTTGCATTCCGGAGTTCCAAAGTCTATTATCGCCTCGCTCAGCGCACCTCTCATCCCTAGATCACTGAGAACCTCAGCTACGACGTCCTCGAAGAAGTACATATCGAAGATCGTCGTGGTACCGGTTCGCACCGCTTCTAGCACTCCCAGAGCGGTTCCGGCCCTTATGTGATCTGGTCTCAGGTGAGATTCCATGGGCCAGATCTTCTCCTGCAACCACGGGAAGAGGTCCATGTCGTCAGCCACTCCTCTTAGAAGGGTCATCGGTATGTGGGAGTGCGTATTAATCAACCCGGGAATCGCCACCATGCTGCTCCCATCGATCACCTCATCAACAGGTCCCTTCACATCACCCACATCCTCAATCTCCCCGTCCTTTATCAGGATGCTTGCCCCCCTCAGGACCCTCCTCTTATCGTCCTGAGTAACCACATACTCCAGCCCCTTGATGAGCACTTCCAAGGGAATCCCCCTCATCAGCAGCCGGATAAATTAAATAGACGTTACTGGATTCCAGCTTGGTATCTTAAATGAAGTGGAAGGCTCTTGTCCTATTGACGATTGTTCTAATGTTTCCTGAGATGATCCCCTCGGCTCAGCAGGAGGAGGGGAGTGGACATTACACTTACATATACACGGTCAAGGAGAGCGGTTGGATAGACATAGTGACTCGGTTCAACTCGACGGGGGAGGGAAGTACCTGGGTCCTTGTGCCGAAATTCAGGGACTACAACTTCACGGTCCTCTCAGGGTCCATCAAGGATAAGGAGCTAATAAGGGACACGTCCTACTACTTCTACTCGAACCTCACGTTCTCATACACACCAGAAACTAATGTGGAGATCTCGTGGAGTTATAGGTTTGGCGCTCTCATCGTGGAACCCAACGGAGCGTTCTTCTCCACACAGATAGCCTTCTCTCGGGAGGATGATGCAACCATACTGGTGAAGCTTCCAAAGGGCTTCATCCCCCAAGGGATCGAGCCGAAGGGATACGAGCTTCGGAGAGAGGGGGAGTACAATGTGGTGAAGTATGACGTAGACGGGAGCAAGAACAATACGATGAGGGTCCTCATATCGTTCAAGGTGAAGGACGGTCAGGAGTTCAGTAAAAGGGAGGTCGGCAAGCTCACCATAAGCTACCCCCCCAGATACGAGGATGTCGTCGACAACATAACCAAGTACTACGAGGCCACTCTACCCTTAATAGAGGAGTACACATCTGTTAGAGAGGAGATACCTGTAAAAGTCAATCTGTTCGTTCCAGGGGCCATGGAGGAGATAACAACCTTGGGATACACGGGGCCTAGGTTCACATCTGATGTGATAACTCAGGGAGAGATAAATCTGAACATGATGCTGGTCAGAATGCCCGATTACGAGCTGCCGAACACCTTCGTGCACGAACTCCTCCATCAGTACATGCAGGCAGCAGGACTCAGTGTGGACCTGAGATGGGCCCACGAAGGTCTGGCCCAATATCTAAGCTCCGTGATAGTGGAGAAGGCGCTTAGATTCCATGTTCCCTACGATAAGGAAGCCGAAAGAGCTGTGATGATGCAAACCGGTGGAGACCTAAGTTTCATCTTAGGATGGAAGGGAGGGGGCCTCCCAGGCAACCCCGGTCTATACTACGCGGCTAGTGAGGTCCTGATAAGGAGGCTGGCGGACAAGTACGGAGGACCCGACCTCTACAAGAGGTTCTTCCAGCTCATCAGGAGAGACAGGGTCATCGTCAAGGAGCTAGGGGATTTCGTCAGGTACCTCAGCGAGGCAGCCGGTCAGGACATCTCCGACTTCCTCAAGTCATTCGGCATAGACGTAGAATCGATAGATGAGAGGACCTTAGCCCTAATGAAAACAGCTAGGGAGTATGCGGAGGCCACCTCGTGGTTCAACCCGTTTTCAAAGGAGGCGCTTGAGGTACTGAGCGAGAGCAGGACCAAAGAGACGGCCATACAGGCAATGGCGATGGTGGCGCTTGGACTTGTCACCGAGGCCTTGACAGCCGCGGTGATAATCTCAGGCATTACATTCCTTCTAAGAGGCAGGAACATTCCTTATGAACAGGGGTCAATCACGAACGAAAAGGAGGGGGGCGGGGAGGGTCTCAGAACACCCTCTCCGACTTCTCAAGGTGGAGCAGAAAATTCCACTTCTCCATGACTATTTTCTCCAACTCCTCAATTTCCTCATCACTTAACCCCCTGAATCTGTCCTGAAGCTCCAAGAATTCCTTAAGGGGCCTCTTCCTCGGTTTCACCGTTATCCTCAATTTCCCATTCTCTATCTCGTATAGAGGCCAGAAGTAGGTATCTACCGCGAGCTTGGCCACTTCAGCGGTTTTACTTACTGGGGAATTCCAGCCAGGCGGACAGGTAGAGAATATGTGGATGTACCTGAATCCCTTTATCTTCTTGGCCTTCTCGAACTTGTTCGCTAGATCGAAGGGATATCCGACACTGGCGGTGGCTACGTAAGGAACCCTATGCGCCGCCACTATCATGGGCATGTCCTTGGGCATCTCCCTCTTGCCGGTCGGAGTGGTCTTGGTCCAAGCCCTAAAGGGGGTGGCTCCTGACCTCTGAATGCCCGTATTCATGTATGCTTCGTTATCGTAACATACGTAGATTATGTCCTCTCCCCTCTCAGCAGCCCCTGATAGGGCCTGTATACCTATGTCGACAGTCCCCCCGTCTCCCGCCCAGACGACAACGTTCACATCCCTCCCAAGCATCTTATAAGCCCTGTACACTCCAGATGCCGTGGCGGCAGCTGCTGGGAATGCTATATTGTAGAGAGGTGCTGAGATGGCGCTCTTGGGGAACGGCGACTGAATGACACTGAAGCACGAGGCAGGAACCACGTACACGGTGTTAGGTCCCAGCACCCTAGAAGCTATTCTGAAAGCTAAAGTCGCCCCACAGCCGGGACAGGCTGCCGATCCCGGAAGATAGGAACCAGATTCCTTCCTCAGATCGTGTATGGTCAAGGTCATAACCTCACCTCCTCCGAGAGTTCTATCTTCTCATACTCCGGCTTGAGCTTGTACCAGTAGTAGGGTCTCCTCAGCCGATCGGAGGTTATCCTCCCGATCCCATCCTTGGTCATCTCAACTATGTCCTCGTAAGTTACATCCCTGCCTCCTAAACCCGTAACGTAGTTGACTACCGGAGGGCTGCCAGATATGTTGTAGAGCGAAGATCTTACCTCTATCCCAATGGGACCGCCAGAGCTGAAGGCGATGCTCCTGTCTATGATGATCACTCCCTTCCTGTCCTGCAGAACCTCAGCCACGTCTCTGTGAGGGAACGGCCTGAACGCCCTTACCTTCAGGAGGCCGACTCTCATTCCCTCCTCCCTGAGCTCGTCCACCGCCACTTCAGCCTCAGAGGCCATAGTGCCAGCCGTCACTACGACGTAGTCGGCGTCCTCCACCTTGTACTTCCAAGTGACCCCTCCGTGGTACCTGCCGAACTTCTGGAAGAACTCTTCAGCGACATCCTCGATGAGATCGAGGGCTCTCCTCATTGAGAGATCCATGGACCACCTCATCTCCTGATACTCTTCAGGAAGCGCCAGATTGCCGAATGTTATAGGATTCTCAGGATCCAACTTCCAGTGAGGTGGGCTGTACTCTGGGAGAAACTCATCGACATCCTCCTGCCTCGGGATATTGACAGGCATGTAGGTGTGACTGAGCACGAACCCATCCAAACACACCATGAACGGCAGGAGAACATCAGGATGTTCAGCCACCTTGTACATCATGAGTATGGTGTCCAACACTTCCTGATTGGATGATATGTAGACTTGGAGCCAGCCGGTATCCCTCTGGGACATGGCGTCTTGGTGATCGACATGAATGTTCCAAGGGGGACCCACCGCCCTGTTGACGACGGCCATACCTATCGGCAGCCTGGAGCCAGCTGCCCAGTGGAGGACCTCCGACATCAGCAGTAACCCTTGACTGGCGGTAGCCGTGAAGGCCCTCACCCCAGCCGCCGACGCTCCTATGGCTGCGGCCATGGCACTATGCTCGCTCTCAACCCTTATGTACTCAGCATCCATGTGGCCGGATTCTATAAATGAAGCTATGTACTCAACTATGGTGGTCTGAGGGGTAATGGGGTACGCTGGAACGACCTTAACACGAGCCAGTTTAGCTGCTATGGCTGCGGCCTGGTTACCAGTTATTATCTCCCAAGTTCCCTCGACCGCCATATCACTCCTCCTCCTTGATCATTTGTATGGCCTTCGTGGGGCACACGTCAGCGCAGACACCGCATCCTTTACAGAAAGTATAGTCTATTTGTGGGAACCCGTTGGGTCCCTCGGTTATCACATCCTCAGGGCAGTAAAGCCAGCACAGCCAGCACTTTATGCACTTATCTTCGTCAACTACGGGCTTCTCGACCCTCCAGAGACCAGTTTTACCAGCCGCTCCTTTGGACGGCTTGGACACTGGGATAATGATTGGGATACCTAGGCCCATCTAACAGGCACCAAGGACTCTTACAAGAAAACCCCTATAAACATTGTTAAGCATAGAACGGCCGGAAAAAGCCCCTCCTAAAATAAGGAATTTGTAGGGGCTCAGTAAGCCCCTGCACCGGCTCTAGCAGGCCTCCTCTCGACGGCCTCCTCCTTTACTATGAGCCTCTTGCCCTCGAACTCGAGCTCGAGGGTCTCCCCAGCAAGAGCACCGGGCTTCACGCTCACCTCAATGGGCTGCTCGTCTCTCATGGGGTAAAAGATCTTCCAGACATTGGCCTTGAGTCCAGGCCTCTTCTCCTCAAGGAATTCAAGTATCCGGTCCGTCATGGGAACTCCAACCCTTCTCGTTACCATATTGCTCACCTCTCGCACTGCCCGTTATGGGGCCAGTCTACTCCCTCGTGCTACTGTCCATTTAAAAATATAACTGCGAGAGTTATCCTGTCGGACAGGTGGTTTCCCTGAGCGGTCTAGAGGGTAGTATTGTCCCGTATAGCTTCCTAGGAATTCAGGAGAGCTACAAGGATTCTAGTTATGTTATAGTGGGCGTCCCTTATGATGCAACCTCATCTTGGATGCCCGGTTCCAGAGCGGGACCCCTAGCCATAATCGAGGCATCTCGCTATATGGACCCTTACGACATGGAGCTAGGATGCATACCGGCTGAAGCTGGTCTGCATACCATTCCAGAGCTCTCAGTGCTGGAATCTACCCCGGAATCCATGGTGAGCACGGTTAGATTAGCGGTAGGCAAGGTGATCGATGATGGGAAAGTCCCTATTTTACTGGGAGGGGAGCACACCCTGAGCTTAGGAGCCGTACAGGGGGTGAAGGATAGGATTGAGGTTTATATGACACTCGATGCTCACGCAGACTTTTACGACGAGTACGAGGGGCGAAGAATATCTCACGCGACAGTCTCTAAGAGGATCAGTGAGCTCGTGGAGGAGGTAATCATTTACGGGGTAAGGACCTTAGGATGGGAGGAGAGGGAGGAGCTAGACTCCTTAGACAATGTCACCCTAATCCCTCTACTCGCTCGTGATGGTGAAGCTATGGATGCACTCCTCAGAGGAATAGAGGGGAAAAATGTGTATCTGAGCGTGGATGTGGATGTGCTCGACCCATCTGCACTTCCGTGCTTGGGAACACCCGAGCCCGGGGGGATGAGCTATAGAGACGTAGTAATGGTCCTCAGGAAGGTCTTCAGGAGGGCGAAAGTCGTGGCGATGGACTTCGTAGAATTCTCCCCGTGCCCGGGCATGAGGTCCGATGCTTACACCGTGGCTAGGCTAGTCTACAAGTCCATAGGGTATCATGTCCTTTACTCTGGGAAGCAGGACCTCAGATGCGGCGCCGATGAGTAGGATCTCTATCCACGCCTTTATCAGAATCCCATAGATCACCGCGTCGGTGATCCATCCCGATACTTGGGGGGCTATCACCGGGATCCACAGCTTGAAGCTGGCCCACGTGAAGAGGGACTCTGGGATATACCCCACCATTAGGGCTAGGAGTGGGTGACTAGTTTTCTTGGCTAGTAGTCCAGTGAACAGACCAGTCAAGGCCTTCCCCGGGAACATCAGGGATCCAGCTAAAGGTCCCAGCCCGCCTAGCAGTCCGAATCTGATGAAGGGCACTAGGGAGATTATTGCCCCCACTAGGGTAGCTTCAGCTGGGCCTAGCATATAGGCAGAAAATACGGTAGCGATATGCGATAAGTCCACCGCTATCTGAGGATGTAAATTACCTAAAACCGTCGAAAATAGGGCAAGCACGTTCCCCAAAGCTCCGAACATCGATACAGCGGCTATTCTCTTACTCGCATCATGGACCGCCAAGGTAGCCACCGACGCGGCTATGCTTTCAAAAATAAAAATATTTCTAAAATGAAATCACTCCGCTACCTCTAACTCCGGGGCCCGGACTATCGCTCTAACGAGTTCTCGGAGTCCTTCCCCACTCTTAGCCGATACTGGAATTATGGGGACTCCATCACCTATCATTTCCCTGATGACTTCCTCTCTCGCATCGTACTCGTAGTCCTCTAGCCTGTCCACCTTGTTAGCGGCTATCACAAAAGTCTCCCTTCCTTTACCTAGTTCAGATAAGATCTTCAGACTCTCAGCTAGCTTGACCCTCATGAGGTCCAGCTTGTCGGATACGTCCACCACCAGCACCTGCCTGTGGGAATGAGTTATGTCCAAAAGGTTCAACTGGAAGGAAGCTATCAGTCGCGGGTCCAGATCCAGAACGAACCCGATAGTATCCACTAAATATGTATTCTCTCCCTCTATTCCCCCGTACTTGGACGATAGGGTGGTGAAGGGCATATCGCTGACAGGCTTCTCGAACCCCGTCAAAGCATTGAATAAACTCGTCTTCCCCGCGTTGTAGTAGCCGGTCAATACCGCGATTCTCGCCCCTCCTTCGATCCTCTTCATTATTTCGAGCTCCTTCTGCCTGCTGAGCTTGTCTATCTTCCTCCTCAAGATCTTCATCCTCTTCTGTATGGCCCTGATCTGCTTGTGGTAGGCGTACTCACCGCCTCCCCTGAAACCTGCCCTCATCTTCTTGTACTTTATCGAAGCCGACAGCTTTACGTAGGGGAATGCCTTCTCTAGGGTGGCTAGCTCTATCTGGAGCTTCGATAGTATGTCACTGGCGGCCTCTCTGAATATCATCAGGGTGACATCATACCTGTCTATGACCTCAACGCCCAGTTTCCTCTCTAGGTTCCACTTCTGCTTGCTGGTTAGGGTGTTATAGATCACGAATACGTCGGGATCTATCCTCTTGATCCTTTCACGGATCTCCTCAACCTTGCCCTTCCCGAATACATAGTCCACGGTCTCCTTCGGCCTCACCTGAATTATTCTCTCCACTATCCTGTAACCGAGAGCCCTGAGTAGGGACTCCAGCTCACCCATCCTTATCTTGTACATGTGATGGTCGTGGACGTTAGTCTTGACCATTCCCGTTATGGCCCTGTATCCGGCCACCTACTCTTTCCTCCCTCCCTGTGCATCTAGGTATCGAGTAAATAAACTGTTCGCTCTCGAGGCTAAAGGTATGGGTTACGAGGCCTCTCTGTAAGCTCCTTCGGACCCTTAACAGTGGCGTCTATTATCATCTTGCCTTGAGGGAGCTTGATGAGTCTCTTTTTACCATCTAATTCGATCTCCCTCAGGTTACTGTGATCCAAGGAGGACCCCTTAATCCCTGAGATCACCTTGAAGTCGTCGGGTATGTGCGCCCTCTGCAACACGGCCCTCATAACCTCCACATAGTCCAACACATCCACGTCATCGTCGACTATGATGACCCTCTTCAGGCTTTTATGAGCCGAAATGGCCATCAATCCCGCTAAGGCAGGCTGATCAGGAGAGCTCTTCCTTATGGAAATCACAGCCTCGATCCATCCAGCCCCACCGGGGGTCATGGCTACATCCACCACATCCGCCACCTCGGAGACCCTGTCCTCGATGAGCGGTTCCACAGGAAGACCCATCAGGAGCTGATGCTCACTCCCAGCAGGGAGTATCGCTTGGTAAAATCCATCAGGCCTCGCATAGATTTCCTCCACTTCAAAGACCGGCTGCTGCCTGACGATGTCCTTTCCCAATATCTCGTAAAAGGGCCCTTCGAAGGCCCTCTCCTTGGCTAGAATCTTTCCACAGATGACTATCTCCGATCTGGAGGGGGCCCACGCTTCAACTCCTTCGCATTGGGAAATGCTTACGGGCTCTCCAGCTATCCCCCCAGCCAATGCTATCTTGTCCATGCTCTCCGCTGGCACCGCCGAGGCCAGCATTACCTCAAGAGGGCTTCCAATGGAGATCGCCGCCGGTAAGTCCTCACCCTTCTCCGAAAATCTCTCTATGGTTCTGCTGAGCTTTCTGCCCTCAACAGCCCTTAAAACGAGCTTTTTATCTCCGATAGGCATCATCCTGTGGTAAGATGATGAGAAGAGACCATCTTCGTCCTTGAATACGACGATAGACGCCGTCATGTAAGGACCGGGTTCACCTATGTAGTGCTTCAGTATGGGAAGCTCTGATAGGGTTATACCTGCCCTAACCCATTCAGGACCCCCTTCCACTGGTAGGATGGGATTCTTGAGGGCCCTCCTTATCCTACTTCTCATCTCCCTCATATCAGAGATACTGAAGGAAGTAAGGAGGGTCTCCCTTGACGTCGCCACACCACCCACTACCCGGAAAGCGCTCCTCCTTCCATCAATTAACAGGGGATTTTTGAAGAGGACCGCCTTCCTGCCATCCCATTTCTTCAGGTGAGCCGCAATCTCATACTCTACGGAAGTTTCCTTGTCGATTACGTGCAGAAGATCTCTTTCCTTCAGTCTTTTTAAGGCAAGCCTGAGATCCATAAGCCTCCCCCCCACTGACCTTAACATCTTTTTATTCCCTACTACGGATTCCCACCGAGGTGTCCTTCCCCATGTGGAAATTCGGTGAAAGGACTCACTTCATAGGAGAGCTGCAGGACCTTCCTGAGGGAGAACGCGTTAGGATAGCGGGTTGGGTGTACAGGAAGAGCGAGTTGGGAGGCGTGGTGTTTATACGACTTCGAGACTCCACGGGTGTTGTCCAAGTGGTGGTGAAAGAGGGAGAAGTTGGGCAAGACGATCTAGAGCGCTGCAGGAGTGCGGGCATTGAGGCATCCTTGGTTGTAGAGGGCAGGGTGAAGAGGGATCCGAGGTCCCCTACAGGAGTCGAACTTCTCGCCTCCAGCATCAAGATAGTCGGCTCCTCCCACGACTTCCCGATAAAACCTGACTCTGGTGAGGAGTTCCTGCTGGATAACAGGCACCTCCATCTCAGGACTACTAAAATGAGGAACGCCCTTCTGATCAGAAGGGAGGTCATGAGGGCCGTTGAGGAGTGGTTCATAACCAATGGCTTCGTCAGGGTCGAGGGCCCGACCTTCGTGGGAGCTGCGGTTGAGGGAGGGGCCACACTGTTTGAGGTCCCTTACTTCAACAGGAAGGCATATCTAACCCAGAGCTCCCAATTCTACCTAGAGGCCGCCATATTCTCGTTCGAGAATGTGTATACGGTGCAACCCAGCTTCAGAGCGGAGAAGTCCAGAACTAGGAGGCATCTGACCGAGTTTTGGCACGCCGAGGCGGAGATGGCCTGGGCCGATCTCAATGACATGATGGATGTGGTTGAATCACTGCTCAAATATGTCTCCCAGAAGGTGGTGGAGAGAGCTGGCCATGTGCTAGAAGCCCTAGGTAGGAGATTCGAGTCTCTAGAAGGAAACTTCCCGAGGATTACGTACGATGAGGCATTGGACATCGCCCAAAGAAAGGGCGCATCCATAGAATGGGGGGAGGATTTCGGGACCGAGGTGGAGAGAGCCATATCGCTAGAATTCGATCTACCTGTATTTGTGACCCACTATCCGAAGCAGGCTAAGGCCTTCTACCACAAACCAGATCCTGATAGGCCTGAAGTGGTCCTATGCGCTGACCTATTGGCACCAGAGGGAATAGGTGAAATAGTGGGAGGAGGTCAGAGGATAGAATCAGAGGAAGAGCTCCTCAAGAGGATTAGAGAGGAGGGGTTGAATCCTTCAGACTACAAGTGGTACATAGACCTCAGGAAGTACGGCAGCGTACCTCACTCAGGCTTCGGCCTAGGAATAGAGAGGACAATAAGGTGGATAGCCGGCCTACCGCACATAAGGGATGCAATACCCTTCCCGAGGACTCCGACAAGGCTCTATCCCTGATCCCCCACATCCTCCAACTTCGCCTCTTTCACCCGCTTAAAAGGCGTGTTCAGGACCTCTTGGAGCTTCCTAGCCTTGGCCTCGCCCACCACCCTTCTCAACCTATGGAAATCAGCACTAAAAACGTCTCTTAGCGTTCCAAACTCGTTTAACAACTTCTCGGCTGATTTAGGACCTATAGAGGGAAAGCTCACGAGGATCGAGTAGGCCTCCTCCCAAGACTTCGGCTTCCTCCTCCTTTTGATGGGTATTATAGAGGGTCTGTCCCCCTCAACCTTCCTAGATAAATAGGCCAGAAACCTAGCCGTGTCCTCGGGGGATGTGACGTGGATGACTGAGACGCCTCTAAGGGCTAAGGAGGAGAGAGCCCCCAAGTAATGAGGGACGGCATTTCGTCTGATATGGAAATAGGGCTCCTCTATGACTATTACGATGATCTCACAGTTAGTTCTCATTTGCTCGACCTGATCGAATAGCCTGCCGTCGTAGATGGACTTGATGAAATCGTTCAGTGATTTTCTTTCCACGCAGACGTTGGTACCAATCAGATAATCCGATACCTCTATTCTCCTCCTCTCAACGACTACTCCTCGCTTTCTAAGCAGTTTCTCTATTAGTTCTGGCTCTCTATCATCCATGACTATCCTCAATGTCCTCACCGCTGAGCCATACGCTCCTTATCTCCCTAATTAGTTCCCTGCTCTCCTCAGCTGAGTCAGCATACTCCATCTCATCCAGTACCATCCTAACGGCACCGCTCTCCAAGTACGTGGCCCTTCCCCTAACTATCACTTCCCGACCTATCATCTCTCTCGCTATTTTATCGGTTGGTACGGAATGAGAGGGCTCCCCCAACTCATCAGCTGCCTTTATCACATCCTCAGTGCTCATTCCCAGTATCCTCTCGGCTCTGTCCCTGAAGGCCACGACCCTTGCTATTCCCGTCCCATCATCTATTGTGAATGTGATATAGAGCAGAGGGGTGGCCCTCTCCAACTCACCGCAATTGGGACAGTGAAATCTACCATACTCAAACTCTACACGCGCACCGCAGTTAGGACAGTGCCAAGTCACCCTCGCAGTATCGGAGAACGAGATGATTGTCCCCCTGAACTCCCTTAGGCCATCAGATGATTCGCCTATCCACATCCTCCTATACTTTATCCTCTTAGCTGCCTTTTCCAGTTTGGGAGGA
>JARZZM010000016.1 GCA_030130125.1 Thermoproteota archaeon | reverse complement strand
ATACTATGTCGGCGCTCTCGATGGCCACATCGGTCCCAGCACCGATAGCTATACCCACATCTGACTGAACTAGGGCAGGAGCATCGTTTATTCCATCGCCCACCATAGCGACCACTCCAAGGGACTTCAGCTCCTCCACCTTCTCGGCCTTCTCGTGAGGTAGAACCTCGGCGAAGTACCCGTCCAGTCCCAGCTCATCGGCGACCCATTTAGCCACCTTCTGGTTGTCTCCGGTGAGCATGTAGACCTTGACGCCCCTCTCCCTCAGTTTGGATACTGCTTCTTTCGACTCGTCCCTTATCCTGTCAGCAAGAGCTATGGCCCCAGCTAGCTCCCCGTCCACTACGAGGAATATCACGGTCTTTCCCTGTCCTATGACCCTCTTCACCTCTACCTCGATTCTGTCGCCTAGACTCAATTCTTCGAGGAGCTTTGGACTGGCGACCACGACCCTCCTTCCATTTACGACCCCTTCAGCTCCCTTACCCGGAATGGCCCTGAATTCACTCGCTTCCTCTAGTTCCAGCCCCTCCTTATCCGCCTTCTCCACTATCCCCCTAGCTATGGGATGTTCTGACCTCGATTCCAGCGATGCGGCGAGCCTGAGCGTATCATCGCGTTCAAGCCCGAGGGGGATCACATCCGTCACCTCAAACCTTCCCTCCGTGAGGGTACCGGTCTTGTCAAAAACGACAATATCCACATCCCTTGCCCTCTCGAACGCCTCCCTGTCCCTGATGAGTATTCCCTTCTTGGCCGACAGGGAAGTGGAAACTGCAACAACCAGTGGGATTGCGAGGCCCAAGGCGTGGGGGCACGTGATTACCATTACGGTAACGCTCCTCTCCAGAGAGAAGACGGAAGGCATACCCGCCCATAGCCAAGCCAAGAACGTCACGGTCCCCACGCTTATGGAAATGATGGTCAACCAGCGGGACGCCCTGTTCGCCAGGTCTTGGGTCCTCGACCTAGATTCCTGCGCTCTCCTCACGAGCTCGAGCACCTGCATCAGGTAGCTCTCCTTTCCAGTCCGTCTGACCTCCACCTTCACTGATCCCTCCAAGTTCACTGATCCCCCAACCACTTCGTCTCCCGGGCTCTTGTAGATGGGGTTCGATTCGCCCGTCAGCATAGATTCGTCCACGCTTGTCTCGCCCTCCACGACGATGCCGTCTGCTGGTATCTTCTCCCCAGGTTTCACCAGAACAACGTTTCCCGGCTTGAGATAACTCACGGGAACATCTCTGACCTCACCATTCTCGATCAGGTGAGCCTCCGTTGGCATGAGTTTGACCAGCTCCTCCAGCGCCCTCGAAGCCCCTAGAACAGATCTCATCTCTATGTAATGGCCCAGCAGCATTATGTCGATCAGGGTCACTAGTTCCCAGTAGAACGTCCTACCTGGGAGACCGAAGCTCACGGCTGAGCTGTAGAAGAAGGCCACCGATATGGCTAGTGCAATGAGAGTCATCATGCCGGGGGAGCGTTTCATTATCTCGTCTCTCATCCCAGCTAGGAAGGGCTTCCCCCCGTACAGGTAAACAAATAGCGAGAGGGCGAACAGGAGCAGATTGCTCCCAAGAAACCCCACCCTTATTCCCAAGAAGCTCTGGACTAGGGGTGAGAGGATGAGGATAGGTACCGTCACTAGGGCGGATATTATGAACCTCCGCTTGAAATCCTCCATCATCCGCTTATGATGGGAGGAGTGATCCGCATGGCCGTCAGTATGGGAGTGTTCCTTACCATGCTCATGAACCTGATCGATTTCAGCATTCCTGACATGCTCATGACCATGACGTAGATGACGGGAATTATCCTCCATAGGCCCACACCCTCTCCTATAAAAGAGAATAGGTTAGCGCTCCTTCCTCGAGGATTCCCTTTCCAAGAGGAAGAATAGAAGTGCTACAGCTCCGATCAGGATCGAGGGGCCAATGAACCAGGTGAATCCCCACCAGCCCATTCCCCAGCCGCATCCCCAACACATCAGTCCCTAACCTCCCTCATATCTATGAAGTAGCCATGCCAGGTGTGATACCAGATCTCGCCGGAGAAGGCGTTGACGCTGAGCATTCCAGTCATCCTCCCATCCACGCTATAGTCGAAGGTGTAATATCCGTAGAAGGGTATGGCTTCCTCAACCTCCACCTCGCTACCGGGAAACAGTTTTCGGAGGGAAGCTATAGCCATCTCTCTAGCATTATCCTCGTCCAGCGTTAGAGTATAATCGCCGTACGACCTTGCCATTCTCATGCCGTACTTGAGGTTCCACATCATATTGGGTCCGGGCTCTGGGGTTATTCTCCCATTCCCCTTCCACAAGAGGAGCTCAAACGCCCCCATCCCCGTGTCCTTCTCCTTGACAGCAGCGTAGAAGTTATGTTGAAACTCCATTACCTCTAAGAGCTCTAGATCGGATCCTACTCCTCTGATATACTGTCTGAAGGCCTCCATGGCGTCGTCCATAGATATTTCGGCGTAGGCTCCTGTATAAGGACCTCCGGTTCCCCAAGGGCCTCCCATCCCTGGCCCCATACCAGACCTAGGGCCTGACCTGGGTTGGCCCATCATCGGGCCTCCAATGCCACCGGACGGAAACCCGGGTTGAGTAGAACCGCCCCCCATAATAGGTGTCTGAGGATATAGCGGGGACCAAGGTCCTGCTATCGCGATAACTGAGATAGCGAGGACTGCGAGGGCAGCGGCCCCCACCAGAAGATTTCTTGAATTCATCATATCAGCCAATTACTATAGTAAAATGAAATATATAAACTTAGGTATCTCTAACTCCTCCCCTAATCCGTGATAACGGTCTCCGGGAGAGCTATCCTATTTAGTTATTGAGGGACGATAGGAAGATGCATTATGAGAGCGGTCGTCATCTTCGAGCACGGTGGACCGGAGGTCCTCTCCCTCGTAGAGGACTACAGGGACCCTGAGGTGGGACCCAGAGATGTCCTAGTTGAGGTGAGAGCTACAGCGCTAAATCACTTGGATATCTGGGTCAGGGAGGGCCTCCCAAGTATCGTCTTACCTCGAATCCTCGGATCAGACATCTCCGGAGTGGTGAAGGAGGTGGGAGTGGGTGTAGAAAGGTTCAAGCTAGGTGATGAGGTCGCGCGCCCAAGGACCTGAAGGTGCTGAGGAAGGGAGGGAAGCTCATCAGCGTTGGAGCCACTTCAGGACCGAAGACTGAGGTAGATGTAAGGTACGTGTTCGCCAAGCAGATCTCCATAATAGATGCTTATATGGGGAGCCGGGCTGAGCTCATGGAGGTGCTCAGGTTCATAGGGAGTGGGAAGCTGAGGCCCGTGATAGGTAGCGTCTTAGAGCTAGAAGATGCTAAACTCGCCCACGAGAAGATGGAGAGAAGCGAGATGTTTGGGAAGATAGTCTTGAGGGTGGGATAATGGAGTACGATGTCGAGGAGTTCTGGAAGTTCGATCTGAGGGTGGGATACGTAAAGAGAGCGGAGAAGATCTCCAAGTCTAGGAAGCTGATAAAGCTCGAAGTGGACTTCGGAAATGAGGAAAGGACCATCGTAACCGGGATAGGGGATCAGTACAAGCCGGAGGAACTGGAGGGCAGGAAAATGATATTCGTCCTTAATCTGAAGCCTAAGAAACTTATGGGGGTAGAGAGTAGAGGTATGCTCCTTCTAGCTGAGGAGGACGGCAGGGTACATCTAATAACAGTGAGGGAGGATGTGCCAGTAGGCGTTAAGGTGTGGTGAGAGACATAGGTTTCACGGCAAATTCCAATTGATCAGGCTAGATATCTGCGCAAATCTAGGTCATATATTGTATCTCTTGAAGATTGCGTCCATAGCATGTCTCTTGAGGATAAAAGTGCATTGCTCCCATGGCGTTATAATTACGCTATTTCTGGGTCCCTAAGAGGGAAGTTCTCCATCACTTTCTTTGTGTTTTTGGTCATTTTGTCATCAAGAGATTTAATGAAGCGATTTCCCTCTCAGGGTTAAGATACCTGTGCAACCCGTTGGCAGGTCTCCTCCGAGCCCTCCTCCGTCCGAGATAGCCAGGAGATATAGAGCCGTTCCCCTTCAAGCTCTACACCTACTTCTCCCCGCCCAGCTGATGTGGGCGATGAGGTGGTGGTCTATGTGTTGATCGAGGGCAGTCCTCTGTCGGTGGTCAGCTCACCTACAAGCTTCCATACAGACTTGAGTACGTTGAGAGCAGCTCCGTGGTGGATGGCAGGAGTGTCAAACCGATCAAGAGGGACAGAGAACTCGTGTGGAACGTCGGTTCAGGCAGTAAAGTAATCAGATTCAAGGTGAAGTTTTCAGATCCGCCCACGAGACCCTCTGGGTGAGACTTGGATCCTCGATGCTGTGGGTACCTCGCCCTTAGTGGTCGGAGGTAGCCCTGCCCGGGTGATCGTGGTTCTCGATGGTGAGGGTAGGGTACCCTCTCTCTAGAGGTATCCGAGAGGCTCCAGCTGACTGACTCGACAGGTCATAACTAGGTGGAGCTGCCAGCTAAGGTGAGTTACGAGATCGTTCTCTCAAAGGTGGCACTGAATTGTTGAGTATCTCAGTGGGAAATGAGACGGTCAGCATACCGCGCGCGCTTCAAGGAAGAAGACCTCCATTCCACTCCTGAGCTTTTTCTTTTCAATCGGGGGAAGATAGAAGAGAGGAGGGAAAAATCATCGAATGAGACCGGCTTCAATGAGGACTTCCTTAACCCTTCTAGCCTCTTCCGCCGTTAGAGGCAGGGATGGCCTCCTAGGATATCCGGCTGGGAGCCCTCTCATCCTCAGGGCCTCTTTGGAAGCGCTCAGTTGGTTCAAGCCCTTCAATATCACCTCATTGAGCATGGTGAGTGTGAGCTGAATCTTAGAGGCCCTCTCCAAGTCTCCCTTCCTGAAGGAGTTGTACAGGTCCACTGCAAGCTCGGGGGCGAATATGGCCACCCCAACGATCCCTCCATCCCCTCCCAGCATCAGGGTGGGAAGCAGCATGTCTCCCGTACCGGCGAGGACAGATATTCGATCTCCAATCTCTCTAATGAGCTCGGAGATCCTCCAGAGTAGGCCGCTGGACTCCTTTACGCCCACTATATTGTCGAATTCGTGGACCAGCTTCCTGATCAGGCTCAGGGGCAGATTATACCCGACGAACTTGGGGACATTGTATAGGAGTATCGGCAAACCAGATTCCCTAGCCACCGTGGAGTAGTGCTTCTCGAGCTCCCCTTCGTTAGGCTTGAAGTAGTAGGGAGGAGTTACTAGGACGGCATCGGCTCCGGCCCCTTCCGAGTCCCTGACCTGAGAGAGGATGCCAGATGTTGAGGGTGATGAGACTCCCGCTATGACTGGAACCTGTCCGCCGACGGAGTCCACGGCCCTCCTTATCACTTGGACCCTCTCCTCCCTAGAGAGTAGGGGTCCCTCACCGTTACTGGCGCACGCAGCGAGGGCGTGAACGCCCGAATCCAGCCAGAAATCAATTAGCCTATCGAGGGACTTCAGATCTAAGGACCCGTCCTCGGTGAATGGAGTCACGTGGGGAGGGATAACTCCTTCGGGCCTCATGGGCATCGGTCATACCGGTAAGGGATAGCTATAACGATCACAGTCTCGCACTCACTTCCTCCACGAGATCCCTCAACTCCCTCGGGATGTACCTGTGACCCAGCAGGAGGCACAGGATTCTGTTAAACGGATTCATCTCTAGCTTGCCCCCGCATGCATAGGGGTGTCCGCCTCCTCCATGCTCCTCACAGATAGGCCTAAGATCGATACTCCTGTCCTTTCCCGCGTAAAGAGAGAACTTGCTACATGAGTACAGAACTAGGGAGAAGTCCACTTCGCCAGAGAGTCTCTTGGATATCAGGGATCCCGGTCCACCCCTCGGCCTCAGGTCAACCAGGGCGAACTTCCTCCCACCGGCCGTCTCCAGAACTCTCACCCTCCTCAGCCCCTCTTTCATCTTCTTCTCCTGATCTCTCAGCTTCTCCCCGGCCCACCTGATCACCTTCTCATCTTCCATCCTTCCTTCCATGAGAGCCTTGATCAGGTAAGCTCGCTTCTCCCTATCCCTAGTCAGCGAATTATACATCTTCGCCCTCTCGTCCCTGTAGGTGGCGGTATCCGCATCGTCTGCTATCCTCGCCAATTCCCTCTCGTAATCGTCACCTCCTAACTCCTCGAGGACAACCCGGGCCGCGCTCGGCGCTGGTCTGACCCTCACGTCGGCGTACCTCGACATCCTATCCACCACGCCATCTGGCCAGATGTGATGGTCTATCCAGAGTACGTTCCAGCCGGAGTCTCTGAGCCTTCTCAGCTCTCTTTCCACGGCGTCGACCTTGTCGGGGTTCATGGCCACATCAACTATCACGAGCTTCTCCCCACCATCGGGCACCTTGGAGAGAGCCCTGTCAATGGACCTAGGTCCCGAGAAGTACACCTCGGCATCCCCGAGTCCCAAGGACCTAGCAGCTATGACGGCGCTTATGACCCCGTCCACATCCCCGTGAGCTATTATCAACTCCCTCTTCCTCCCCCTTGCTATTGGGATCAGTTGTCTCACGAGATCCCTTATTTTGATGGGCACGCACTCGTATGCGTCCTCGCGTTTATTAATTTACCACATTCAAGGTTCGTCTACGAGTGGCGCTCATGTTGTGCTTCCCTCTCGGGATCTGATAGGGAGCGCACTGAATCGAGAAGGGCTGCGCTTGTAATCTTTGGACAACATAAAAGCCGTAGTGTTCCATCCGGCTGCAAATCCATGGGTAAGGATCGAAGAATGATGATGTCACGAGGAGAACCGCTAGGATAGGCTCTAAGGCCTTGATATCCGTCTCTATATCCATATCCTCGATTTACTTGGTTCGCCAGAGGCGCATCGACCTTAATTCATGCTTGATCGGTACCCTTTTGCATTATCAGTAGAGATTACCTCAAGGGGTCCCTCACCTCTCAAAGGACCTACTAGACATGAGATCCATTGCCACGACTTCTTCAGCTGAGGAATGGTTCATCGGAGAGTTTCATGAAGTTCTGAAGAATATATCCACACATCTTTCTAGCCCTGCACGCCACCTTAGAATTCTCATAGCCGAGAAAGCTACCTCCCCAGATCCTGACCCAAGGATCCCTAAAATAGTCTCTAGCAGGGTCTTCTTGCCTGAGCCATCGTCCCGATCACAATCGCGCACACGTAAAAAATTCTTCGCGTCATGGAGCTACCTCAACGCCCAAGCTCTCAGCGAACTTCCTCAACTCTCTGTCGAACGTGGCCAGCACCGCATCGTAGCGTAAAGCCGTCGATAATATGAGGAAGTCGTTCAGGTTGCGTGCGGAACTCCCTCTTAGCTGCTCCAAGGCATCGATTACAGCGCTTGGAGGTTCGATCACATAGCTTACCCTACGATCGCTCAGGTACTCGTCTATCTTATCCACCATGAAGTCCAGAGGAACTTGTAGACGTCTTATCATGACCCACAGATATTCGTGAAGGACTATCGCCGGTATTATGATAGCATTGGCTGATTCCATTATCTCAGTGGCCTCCTCGTGATGGGTGCTATCCTCTATCGTTTCATACACTAGGACATTGGTATCAGGGAGAAGTGGTCTCATCTAGCATCTCCTCAATCGCCCTCTCCATCTCCTCCACACTTATATCCCTGCCGATCCTTATCGTGAGGCGCTTGCGCCTGACGGGGGAGATCTTTATGACCCCCTCCCTCTCATCGTAGGATACTTCTACGAAATCCCCTTCTCTTATGCCAGCCTTCGTCCTCACGCTAACTGGTATAGTCACTTGGTAGTTCCTAGTGACCTTGACGATCTTCTTATCGCTCATCTAGTAGTCTAGATTCTTACTAATATATAAATTTTGCTAGTAACATAAGGATACCACTGGTACGATTTTCGATCCACCTACATGCAGGGTCCCTCTCCTCTGCTAGGAGGTAAGGCCTGCAGGCCGAAGGTGGTCACGTTTTATGGAGACTCTGCTACGACAGATTGGGAGGAATAATCCAGTTTACGGCCCTTCTATGGCCGATCTCCGCCATTCTAGATCTCATCAGGAGCAGAGATCCCTCAATTGATAGATATACAAGCGATTATGAACGAGTTCCCCGAGGTTATCTAGGCTATCCCAAGACATCCTTCTCATGTACAGGCTAGAGGACACCCGAGTTGTGGAAGCCTAAAGGGAGTCAAGGAATGGATATTGAGTAGCGAGGAATAGAGGCCCTAGTTAGCGAGATCTCAATTTTAATCCCTCCGCTGAACCCACACGCGATTTCTTTTCTAACCAAGAAAGAATTCCTAAAATATGAGGGCATACTGTTAATCAATGGCTTCGGCTCTAGCCCCTATACCCGACCCAACCGCCTTAATCGACGAACTTTTAAGGAAGAATATTAACTAAGAGGCCGATGATAGTAGCTTTTGTAGGGAATGACGGTACTGGCAAAACTTCTCTAGGGAAAGGTCTCTACAGCCTCCTCCTAGAATTAGGGGTAGCTGCATCCTACAGGGAAGAATTCAGGTATTTCCTCTTATCCTATATATTTAGAATCTTGGGAGGGAAAATAAGTAAATTAAGATCGGAATTCCTCTCAAAAGATAATAAACATAGGAGGATCTTCGGTCTATGGCCATATGCCGTACTAGTGGACCAACTTCTCCTCTTAGCATATCTCAGAATAAGGAAGAGAAAGGAGGTAACTATACTAGATCGCTACGTTTACGACTTCCTGATTAGCTGGGAATGGTTAGGATACAGCAATAAGCTCATCAGATACCTCTACAAGAGATTTCCCCGGCCGGATCTAGTGATCCTCTGCGACGCCAGCCCGGAAACATCCTATGAGAGAAAGAAGGAGACTCACCAGTATAGCATGGAATATTACAGAATCCAGAGGGCAAGGTATCTTAATTTAGCGAAGGATCTTGGCATCCCAGTCCTAAATAC
>JARZZM010000015.1 GCA_030130125.1 Thermoproteota archaeon | reverse complement strand
GCTATCCTCACGACGCTCTTGGGAGGAGGATTCACATCTGTAGCTATTATCACCGGATAGCCGTGATTGAGTATCTCCTCCACTATCTCAGATCTGGACGCCCTTCTCATGGTTTTTAAAGCCAGTAGATTACCGTTCAGATCAATGACAGCTAGACCAACGGACATACCCGGATCTATGCCGACTATTATGGGCCTAGACCTAGGCAGGGGTGAGAGACGGCTCGAGGGGAATTTTATCTTGCTTCTCCAGGACTGACGCACCACCACCCTTAGAGGTGTCCACTCGCTACTTTCCTTCACTATCCTCCGGACATCGTCAATTCCTGCGTAGACTATGAACTCCGCCCTCCTCAACCCCCCGGAAGCTCTCTCCACGTACAGGTCGTAATCGAGATTTGCGGAGTCGAGCTCCGTGGCTATCTTATTGGCCTCGCTGAGTATGCTGGCCTCTATAGACCTCCTCCACCTGTCACTTCCCGAACCTCCCTGCCTTACACTCCTGTTCTTCGTTATGAGGACCCTAGTTTCTGGATACATGGCGATGACCTCTATCCCCACCCCCCTCTGCGCCAACCTAGCGACTATCCTAGCAGTACCGAGCGGATCCCTGTGGGAGGGGGGTGGAAGGCCAGCCTCCTTGGCTATCGACGAGAGGGACCTTATCCCATGAGGAGATCCGGTGACCTGAATGAGCTTGCTACCTGGGGGCATCCTCTCCATGACGAGCCTAAGCCCCTTCATGTCCTCCGCAAGCTCGTAAACATTATCCGTAGCGAGTACCTTGACCCCGTACCTCCTCATCAAGGAGAAGACCTCATCCAGAGTCACCTCCTCGTCCTCGAGGAGGATGCTCTCCCCCCTTATTATAGATACTGAGTAAGTAGGTCTCTTCTTTGATCTTGGCGAACCCGATCTTATGTCTACTCCGGCTACCACTAAATCGTCCATTCGGTATGACCTGATGCGACTAGGTTAATAAAGCTTAGCTCCCCCTAAGGGCTGATGAAAGCAGCCCCCGCCGCCCTTCACATCATGACGACGCTTCTAATTCTGAGCCTCATGGCACCAATACTAGCTCAGTCTCAAGAGGCCGATTTGAGCGTCACCGTAGAACCCAGGGATCCCTGCGTAGCAGGATATCCCTGTACCGTGAATGTATCGGTGGCTAACATGGATGGGATGATCCTCATCGATTACGTGAAGCTAATCACCCCTTGGGGGGCCTTCACGAGGAACCTAGGTTTGAGGGAGCTCAGGCCGAACGCCACGATAGTAGTCCCCATAATAGTGGATGTGGATAGGAACTCCTTGGAGGGCCCTAACTTCGTGAGGCCTATGGTTAGGTTCTTCAAGAAGGGAGAAATGGGCCTCAAGCTAGCTGAGGGCAACACTTCGTCCGTTATGGTGATTAAACCACGCATAAACGCTACTCTAGTGGTCGTCCCGCAATCCAGAGAGATTACCGTGGGTCAGCCGCTCTCAATCCAAGTGAGCTACGAAGTGGAAGGAATCCCTCGAGATTACCGCCCGACAATTTCCGTGTATTTAGATGGCAGGCTCACCATGGAGAGGGAGCTAAACGGCACGTCCGGTGAGGTAGGTCTTCCTCTACCGGTAGAGGGTGAGGGAAATCACACCGTCATAGTGAGCCTATGCTACGGAATAGGCTGCACCGACAGGAGCTTCGAGGTCACTGTCAGGAGGACCGTGAGAGTGATCTCCGGATACAATAAGGAGGAGCTAAGGGCAGCGCTGAAGGAGGTAAAGGACGAAAGGAGACTATTTCAGAGCGTATACGAGAGGTCCGTAGAGGCTGGACTTCCCATACCAGAGGATGTGCTGATAAACGTCTCCGTCATCGATTCCAAAATAAGAGAGGCTGAGGTCCTCCTAGATCGAGAGAACATATCCTATGCTGACATCCTTAGGGTCAAGATGCTCCTCAACCAGTCATCTGCCATAATAAAGCGCTTGGAGGGGGAGCTCCTTCTGACGTACAAGGACAAGATAATCGAGATGATTAGCAGGGCCATGGGGGAGATAGAGGAGGTGAAGAACATAAATCAGACAGAGTACAGAGCCATGAAAGACATCCTCGCCAACTTAACCTCCTGTGTGGGTGGATTGAACCTGACAAGCGCGCCGGACTTATACTCGAATGTGACGCGGGAGATATCCTCCTTGGAGGAGAGAATAAGGGTCATCAAGGAAAGGGCTGCTGAAGAGGCAAGGCTCCTGTCAGGCGTGACCGTATCGTTGATATTCGTTGCGATGATTTCAGGTGCAACCATTATCTTGAGAAAGTGGAAGTCACAGCTGATGAAGGAATGAGGTGCTTCTGAAGTGTGTGGAATAGTGGGCATAGTGAGGAGGCGCTTGGGAGTGGCCAGAGACCTAATAAAATCCCTAAAAAAGCTGGAATACAGAGGATACGACTCAGCCGGGATAGCAGTGATGTCTAACGGGGACATAGAGGTAGTGAAAGGTGTAGGCACGATAGATGCGGTAGTAGGAGACGCGGAGATAAGAGACGGATACGTAGGGATAGGCCATACTAGGTGGGCCACCCATGGCGGAGTAAGCCCCGAGAACGCCCATCCTCACCTCTCCTGTGATGGAGAGGTGGCTGTCGTTCACAACGGGACTCTCGATGATTTTGAGGGTATGAGGAGGGAGCTGATAGCCGAGGGGCATGTGCTCCATTCCGAGACAGATACAGAGGTCGTGGCCCACTTGGTGGAGGAGAACCTCAAGTCGGGGGACGGACCCCTCTCAGCATTCGTGAAGGCCGTCAAGAAGTTGAAGGGAAGCTACGCCTTAGTATCCATCATATCGGGCGAGAGAGCCCTCTTTCTAGCTAGGAACAAGAGTCCACTGGTTATAGGCCTAGGGGAGGATGGGAATTACTGCGCATCGGATGTGGCCGCACTGCTCCACCTGACGAATAGGTTCATCTTCATGGAGGACGGGGAAATAGCCTTACTCACCCCCTCTGAGGTCGAGATCTGGAGATTGAAGGGAGATAATCTGGAGAAGGTCTATAGGGAGGCTGAAGAGGTGGAATGGACGCCTCAGTTGCTGGACAAGGGAGCGTTCGATTACTTCATGCTTAAGGAGATACACGAACAGCCTCACATCCTCAGGAAGATTGCGGAGAGCATTGATTACTACACGAGGTTCTCCGAGAGGCTGAGCTCCCTGCTTAGGGATGGATCCCTGACGATAGTTGCTGCTGGGACCTCCTACCATGCAGGTCTGATCGGAAAGTACCTCTTATCTAAGCTAGCTGGTGTCAGATCCGAGATCATAGTGGCCTCGGAGTTCCCGGAATGGTCCTCCCACCTGAGGCAGGGCGACGTCGTCCTAGCCATCAGCCAATCAGGTGAAACCGCAGACGTGCTAGAGGCCGTGAGAATAGCGAAGTCAAAGGGCTCCATGGTGGTTTCCATAGTGAATGTTCCGGGAAGCACGCTCACTAGAATCTCCGACGAGTCCGTCTTCATACAGGCGGGCCCGGAGGTAGGGGTCGCGGCAACTAAGACCTTCTCTGCCCAAGTATCTGTTCTGTACGTAGTCTCTTCCCTTATTAGCGGCAGAAGCGGGATTTCTAGGGAACTCACCGAGGTGTCGGAGCTGCTGAAGGGCTCTATGGACTCTTTGGAGGAATTCTCCAAGAAGATGAGCAATATCCTCAAGGACAAGGAGCACGTGTTCTTCTTGGGGAGGGGGATAAACTACCCAACGGCATTGGAGGGAGCGCTCAAGCTCAAAGAGATAAGTTACATACATGCCGAGGGCTATCCTGCTGGCGAGTACAAGCACGGACCGCTCGCCCTAATAGAGGAGGGCACACCCGCCATCGTGCTAGTTCCCGTGAATGAGGAGCTCCGAAAGAAGACGATATACAATATCATGGAGGTGAGATCTAGAGGGGCCTTTACCATAACGGTACAGCCCAGAGGTATCGAGATCCCAGCTGATGCGAGCTTGGAAACGGATGTCTGGGATGAACTCATCTCCCCACTGATCTACACGGTTCCACTGCAGCTAATAGCCTACCACACGGCGGTAACCCTAGGAAAAAATCCAGACAAACCCAGAAACTTGGCTAAAAGCGTGACCGTGGAGTGAGAAATCACTCCAGCGTTATGAAGAGTACGTTGTTCCCCCTTATGAAGAGGGTGCCCATGCTCCTCCTCACTTCTTTCGTGTCGGGATCTAGTTCCCTAGCTGAATCTAGAACTAAGTTCATCATCTCATCGTAGACCAGCAGCTTACCCCTTATCTCACTTCCGTTCTTCAATCTGACGGTTATCTCGGCGCCATGGGCCTTCCTCAGATGCGATATCGGGAGCTCTCTACTCATAATTCATCACCAAACTCAGACTCCTCATATTATAAATGGATGGGATGAAACGTGATCACCTGCTGCTCAAGGCGATCCTCTCTATCTCCTCCTTCCTCCTTATGGCGAAGCTCTTGTTCCTGTCGTAATCAGCAGCAGCGATTATCTCATCAGCAAGGGCCTCAGCTAGGCTCCTCGGGCTCCTGAATGCCTTCATAGCCGCTCCTTGGGCTATGTGCCTGATGGCGAGGTCGACCATCCTGCTCGGGGAAGTGTCGACGGCGTGGAAGTAGCTGACTCCACCGTACATGATCCTGGTGACCTCCTCCCTTATTATGGAGTTCTCGATGGCGTCTATGAAGACCTGTATGGGGTTCCTGCCGGTCCTCAACTCGATGATCTGGAACGCGTACTTGACGGTCCTCAGGGCCTTGAGCTTCTTTCCTGGATTCTTGCTGTTCACATGGTCCTTTTTACTACCAGCATTGATCGCCTGACTCATGAGCCTGTTAACCAGCCTCTCAACGATGGGAAGCTCGAGCTTCCCGAACCTCTTATGTTCGTGCCTTCCGCCGGTGTGCGGGAGGTAAACTGGCTTGAGGGAGATCACCCTCTTCAGGGCGATGTTCCTTATCTCAACTCCCTCATAGCTCCACTTACCAAACAGCTTTATCTCGGGACCACCGGTCTTGGGGTTCTCCTCTGCCTTGATCTCAACCTCCTCGCTCATGCGATCACCTGCTGGGCTTCTCCTTCTTACCCTGCAGTATCGCCTGCAGGGATACACCGTTTACCTTTATCACTTTGTATCTGACTCCCGGTATGTCTCCCATGGACCTGCCCCTAGAACCGCCGATGCCCTCAATTATCACCTCGTCGTGCTCATTGATCACGTTCAGAGCACCATCTCCCGGTGCGAACGCGGTGACTATGACCCCGTTCTTGGCTAACTGGGCCTTGACCGCCTTCCTAAGGCCGGAGTGAGGTTGCCTCGCCTCGAGACCTACCTTCTCCAGTACTATGCACCTAGCCATGGGCGCACCCTCTAGAGGATCGAACTTCTCCTTCAACCTGTATAGTCTCCTCCTGACCTTCCAGCTGTGGAGTCTCTTCTCCTTGTACTTCTC